>JAAZOQ010000168.1 GCA_012797695.1 Anaerolineaceae bacterium
GATGTAGATGGCGAGGGGCATGGTCTGGGTTCGGCCGGGGAAGTTACCTGCAAAGATGATCGTAGCTCCAAACTCCCCCAAGGCACGAGCCCAGGTCATGACACACCCGCTAAGCATCCCCATCCAGGAGAGCGGGAGAACTATATAACGAAAGATCTGCCAGCGATTGGCACCATCCAAAGCCGCAGCCTGCTTCAACTCCTTTTCGATGCCCGAAAAACTGATCATGGCCGATTTGATGAACAACGGTGCAGCGATAAAGGTCTGCGCCATGATGACAGCAATCGTCGTAAAAGGAATGCTGATCCCATACTGGGTTAACCAGCTGGCAAAAATACCCTTACGGCCAAAGGCCATCAACAGGGCCACTCCTGCCACTGCCGGAGGCAACACAGTCGGCAAGTCCACCAGCGTATCAACTACACGATAGATGCGGGACTTCTTTTGTGAAAGCAAATAGGCAACCGGCGTTCCAAAAGCAACCGTAATTGCAGTCGTCGTAAAGGCCGTGAACAGGCTTAATCCAATCGCCTTGGCAGCATTTTCTTCGCGTAAATTACTCAACAGTGAATCAAAGGGGGTCTTAATGAAAATCGCCAGAATCGGAAGCAAAAAGAAAAGCAGCATGGGCAAAGACAGAAAATAAAACGGTGTTTCCATGTTGTTGAAACGTGTCTTTTGCCCAGCCTTTTTCCCCTGCGGAGCATCTGCTTTTTGACCGGCAATCTGTGGCGAGTAAGGGATATCCATGAAAAGTTATCTCAATGTTCTCAAGGTAATTTCTATTTCTTACCGCTTTGAATTTCTGCCCGTGTAGCCTGAATCCAAGAAAGTGTTGCCTGAATCTGCCCGATCCGGTAATCAAAAACCATTTTCCCATAAGTGGAAACCGCGGGTGCGCTTTCTGCCGACCGCTGACTTTGATGAAGCCAGCCCAGGCAAACCTCTTCTTGAGCCGCGAGCAGGTCAAGCGCCACAGTAGAACCAGCCGGCAGAGCAAAATAGAGCTTCGCCAAAAATTCGATACGAATGTCGCGGCTGTGGCTGACAGGTTTTTCCAACCACTCAGCAAATCGTAGCTCCCCTGCAGGGGTAAGATGGTATTCCTTGCGATTCGGGCGCGAATCCCCCGGGATGATCACCGAACGAATCAATTCATCTTCTTCAAGCCGATCCAACAAGGCATACAATTGACTCTGTTTGATGCTCCACACATGCGCAATCGCATCAAACTCAGTCAGCCTCTTGTAAAGGTCGTATCCATGGATTGGGGCCTGCTTGATAAAGCCCAGCATGATGAATTCCAAAGATAGTGGAGCCTGTTGGCGCGGCATTTTATTCAATCTCCGTATATTCATTAAATGAGTATATAAACTATAGCACACATGAAAAATGGATGCAATCGGTCAAGTGACCATATTGTGACTTTTGTCTCCAAAATAATGACTTTCGATTCAGGGTCAGATCATTGATTGGCCTGTGTTACAATAAAACAAAAACGAGGGAATATGTCTACTTCACAGAATTCACAGATCGATCTCGCCAGCCTTTTTGGCACCGTTGCCAAAACATTGGTTCAAAGCCAGACAGCCATGAACGACGCGGATACTTATAATCACGACCATGGCGATAACATGGTAGAAACCTTCAATCTCATCAGTAAAGCCATCCAGCAGAAAAAAGATGCCGCTCCGGCCACCCAGCTTTCTTATGCCAGCGAGGTCCTGCAAAAAGAGGCCAGCAGTGGATCCGCCAAATTGTATTCTGAAGGGCTGAGCGATGCCGCCAAAGAATTTGTCGGCAAAGACGCTTTGACCTCAGAAAACGCTACCCAACTGGTACAACTGCTGCTGGGGGTTGCCCCGGCCGCACTGACCGCTGTCTCTTCGGGTGAAAAAGGCAGCGATCTGCTTGGCTCACTGCTAAACTCTTTCAGCAGCACTGCCGCCACTACCCCCACCTCTTCCACGGCCACAACCGAGGAAGACAACAAACTCGATGTCGGGGATCTGGTCAATGCCGGGTTAGCCTTCTTTCAGGCCAAGCAATCTGGCGGTTCCAATATGGATGCCTTGATGAGCGCGCTGACCTCCTCAAGCAAAGTGGGGACGCAAGATTACCGGGCACAATCAGGCGCTCTGGTAGCCAATGCCTTGCTGCAAGCTGTTTCTACGATGGTCACTGCAAAAAAATAAACTCTATTCTGACGCGTTTCTCGCCAGGTCGTCATAAACGGCCTGGCTTTTTTTATGTTTTTTAATCCTGCGTTCTTTCGCAACATAAAAAGTGAGTCAATCCAACCAAGAAAGAGCCAATATTAAGAAAACTCATTTTTTAAGATTGGGGGGCTTTTCTCTAAGCAATTTTAAGTGAAACGTGCCCTCGCACCAGCTTCCCTTTTGCTATAATAAATAAAGAAAAGCCTCATAGAGTTATCTCGTTGATAGCTGAAACAACAGGGGAAGCCCAGTGAAATTCTGGCACTGTCGCGCAGCGGTAAAAGTCCGAATGCCTGCCTATGAGAAATACACCCTTCGCGTCAAAGGGTTGAGCACGAAATGGTCTTTAGTGCCTTTCAGATCGCTCATCCTCCTCGGGGGTGAGCTTTTTTCTTCTTGATCTGAAAGGAGCTTTTTTTTTGAATCCTTTTGAAAACAACTTTTAAATCAATAGATGCGGCCAGAAAGAGAATCTTCTCTGCTGGTGCCCTTAGTTTGCGTTGTCAAAATTTTTTTCACTTTGGCAACATGGTCATTCGAATTATGAAACGAGGTGTGGGATGGAAGAACAAAAGCAAGAAAAAAGCTTCAGTGGCTTGATTGTTTCTGAAGAAGAGACTTCAAAAAGCGAAATGGCCTCTGCCTGGCAAGGATACTCATCGATCCAGAAACGCGATGGGCGGGTCGTGCCCTTCGAGAGCGAAAAGATCACGACTGCCATTTTCAAAGCCGCTCAGGCGGTAGGCGGGCATGATCTTGAAACTGCTCGTCAACTCACCGATGCCGTTATTGCTTATCTGAAAGAGGTGAAAAAGATCGCTCTACCCACCGTAGAAGAGGTGCAGGATGCCGTTGAAACGGTTCTGATCGAAGCCGGCCATGCCCGCACCGCCAAAGCCTATATTCTCTATCGCGACCGGCGCACGCGCATCCGCGAGGGAAAAAGCGAGCTGATGGATACAGTCGCCGAGATTCTCGTCGAAACCAACCGCGAAAACGCCAACGTGGGCAATTCCCCCTCAGCCAAAATGCTGCAAATTGCCTCC
This sequence comes from Anaerolineaceae bacterium, assembly GCA_012797695.1. GTDB lineage: Bacteria > Chloroflexota > Anaerolineae > Anaerolineales > Anaerolineaceae > UBA6107. The sequence goes on from JAAZOQ010000168.1 coordinate 3,266, forward strand.
GCAGCCAGCCGGCAATATTACCTGACCCGTTTGATCCCTGAAGATATGTCGCAGGCACATGCCTGCGGGGATATACACATTCATGACCTCGACTTCTACGCCAAGACCCTGACCTGTGTTCAGATCCCGCTGGGGAAACTGCTGCACAACGGATTCAATACCGGGCATGGCTTCATCCGTCCGCCCAAACGCATCGGTTCTGCTGCCGCGCTGGCAGCGATCATTCTGCAAAGTTCGCAGAACGATATGCACGGAGGGCAATCCTTTGCCCATTTCGACCGGGACATGGCCGATTTCGCAGACGGAGCTGATGAGAATGACCTGTATCAAGCCATGGAGGGGTTGGTCTACAACCTGAATTCAATGCACAGCCGGGCCGGGGCACAGGTGCCCTTCAGTTCGATCAATCTCGGCTGCGATACCAGCAGCTCTGGCCGGGCCGTCACGCGCAATTTATTGCTGGCTTATGAAAAAGGACTGGGGCATGGAGAAACCCCGATCTTCCCCAATATCATCTTCCGCATTCAGGCCGGGGTCAACTTCAACCCGACAGACCCCAATTATGACCTCTTCCAGTTAGCCATGCGGGTAGCAGCCACACGCATGAACCCTACTTTTTCGTTCATGGATAGCTCCTTCAATGCGCCTTTTGGTCACGAAGTCGCTTACATGGGGTGCCGCACGCGCGTCATCGCCGACCGCCACGGTCAACCCATCAGCGACGGCCGCGGGAATTTGTCCTTCACCTCGATCAACCTGCCGCGAATTGCCATCAAAGCCAAAGGCGACATCCAAAAGTTTTATGCGCTGCTTGAAGAGACCATGACCCTGGTCGCGCGCCAATTGATGCACCGCTATCAAATTCAAGCTCATTTGAAGGTACGCGATATGCCCTTCTTGATGGGGCAAGGTCTTTATATCGAATCGGGGCATTTGCAAGTAAACGATGAAATCTCGGAAGCCATCAAACATGGGACTTTATCCATTGGCTTCATCGGCCTGGCTGAAACCCTGACCGCGCTCACCGGGCGTCATCATGGCGAATCTGCCGATACTCAAAAACTGGGTGTTGAAATCGTCCAGTTCATGCGCAACCTGACCGATCACTTTGCCGATCAATATGATCTGAATTTCACCTTGCTGGCAACCCCGGCCGAGGGCCTCTCAGGTCGGTTCGTTGCCATCGATCGCAAAGTTTACGGTACCCTGCCCGGCATCACCGATAAGGAGTATTACACCAACAGCTTCCACATCCCGGTCAGCTTTCCAATTTCCTCTTTCAAAAAAATGACCCTCGAAGGCCCTTATCACGCCCTGACCAATGCCGGGCACATCAGCTACGTCGAACTCGATTCCCCGTTACAGCACAATCTCGAAGCCTTCGAAACTCTGGTGCGCCACATGGCTAATTCTGGCATCGGTTATGGGGGAATCAACTTCCCGATCGATGAATGTACCTTATGCGGCTATCACGGCTTGATCGAGGAACGCTGCCCTGCCTGCGGCTCCCCAGAAATCCGCCGTATTCGCCGAATCACCGGTTATCTTTCCACGGTGGATCGCTTCAATGATGCCAAGAAAGCCGAATTACACGACCGGCAGGCCCACTTCAAGGTGCAAGCCTGATGAAGGTACGTCTGGCCGGGATCGTCAATGAAAGTGTCAATGATGGACCGGGGCTGCGCATCGTGCTCTTTTTTCAAGGCTGCGATCACCATTGTCCCGGCTGCCATAATCCGCAGACCTGGTCCTTCAGCGGCGGAGCAGAATATGAGATCGACTCATTGCTGGATCACCTGTGCGATCACCCCTTGATCCGCGGAATCACCCTGAGCGGTGGCGACCCCTTTTATCAACCGGAAGCCGCCGCCAGGATCGCCGCCAATTTTCACGAACGCGGGAAAGATGTGTGGGCTTATACGGGTTTTGTCTGGAACGACTTGAGAAATTCGTCTGGCTCCGCCTGGCAGGAACTGCTCGAGAACATCGATGTTCTGGTAGACGGCCCGTTTCTGCAGGAACAGCGTGACTTGAAAATCCCTTTTCGGGGTTCCGCTAATCAGCGCATCATCCGTGTACCAGAAAGCCTTCAGCAAAACCAGATCGTCCTCTGGAATCCCCGCCCCCAGTGAAACCATCCACTGGGGGTTTTTAACGTTAACGAATCTCTTATTTGATAATATTTATCTTAATTATTATAATATCTCAAAATAATCAAGCAGAGACCCAGAGTTTCTGTTCACCTTTGCACCAACTGGAGAAATTGCAATGAAACAATACACCATCGCGGTCATCATTGGTAGTTTACGAAAAGATTCCATCAATCGGCAGTTCACTGAAGCCTTTCTCAAATTAGCCCCAGCCGATTTTTCTTTTAACCAGGTCAAGATCGGGGATCTCCCCTTCTACAATCAGGACGAAGAAGGAAACCCCGGTAAAGCGATTCTTGAGTTCAAGGAAGAAATTCAGAAAACGGACGGGGTGATTTTCGTGACCCCCGAGTATAACCGCTCCATACCGGGTGTTCTCAAGAATACTCTAGACATCGGCTCGCGGCCCTATGGGAAAAGCGTCTGGGCGGGTAAACCCGCGGGTGTTCTCGGAGTCTCCAACGGTTCCATTGGCACCGCAGTAGCCCAACAGCATTTGCGCAACATTCTGGCTTTTCTGGATATGCCTACTTTGGCCCAGCCAGAAGGCTACATCCAGATGAAAGAAGGCCTCATCGACAGTCGGGGAAACATCGGTGAAGCGAGCCGCCAATTCCTGCAAAACTGGATGGATCGTTATACCGCCTGGGTTAAAAGATTTGCCCAGTAGCCATAAACCAGCGACCGGGAAATTTCCCGGTCGCTGGTTTATTCATCAACGCTTCTTCTCGGATAATCCCTGCAGAACCAGTTCCGGCACCAGCGGGAACCGATCGAACCATACCCCCGTGGCATCATGGATCGCTGCTGTGATGGCCGGAGCCAGACACATCAACATCATCTCTCCCAGCCCGCGAGCTCCCCAGGGCCCACGCGGATCAGGGATCTCCAGCACCTGGATATCCAGTTCAGGGGGAATATCCAATACGGTTGGGATCAGGTAAGTAGAAAGAGAAGGGGTCAGCACTTTTCCTTCCTTCTCGATGAAATTTTCCATCACCGAATATCCCACGGATTGCACCAGGCCTCCTTCAATCTGACCCGTCACCTGCTGCGGATTGATGGCTTTGCCCACGTCAATCGAGCAATAGATTTTGTCGATCAATACCTGCCCGGTCTCGGTATCCACGGATACTTCCGCAGCCTGAGCCGTATATCCGTAAGCCACGTTGGGATCGCACTGCCCGGTTTCCGGGTCAGGCGCGGTGGTCAACGGAGCGTGATAAGTGTGCTCGATATGAATCGGATGCGGTTCATCCTGCCAGGCCTGCAGCGCTTTCTCAGCGCCCTCTTTAATAGCATTACCAATGAAAAAGGTCATGCGCGAGGCAGAAACCGAACCCGAATCACCTGCCAAAGCCGTATCCGAAGAAACCAACTCGATTTTTTCGATCGGGATATTTAAAGCATCTGCCGCCATCTGTGAGATCACCGTGTGAACCCCCATCCCCACTTCGCTGGCGCCATGATGGATCACCGCCCGCTCGATCTCTTTCTCGCCAAAAAGTTCAATCCCAACACTGGAGCTTTCCAGAAAGCCATAAGAGAAACCGACGTTCTTGTGTGCACACGCGATTCCCAATCCATGCCGGACGTATGGCTTCACCGGGTCAACTTGCGCGAGCTTGCGGGTCAAAGCCCACCCCGTCTCTGCCTGTTTCCAGCCGGCCTCGTGCGCGCAGGATTCCGTCGCCTCGCGGATGGTTACCCCAGGCGGGTAAGGAGCTCCCATTGTTTGCAGCGATCCCTCGTGGGCCAGGTTGCGCATGCGCAGTTCCACCGGGTCCAGATGCAGCGCCACCGCCAGTTTATTGACCATCTGCTCAGCGCTAAATACCGCCTGCGGGCCGCCAAAACCTCTGAAGGCCCCACGGGGTACATTATTGGTATACACATCGTACGCATCCACCTTGACGTTCGGGATTTCATACGGTCCCAACGAATTGATCACCGCATTACTGGTGACGATACTGGTGGTGAATTTATAGGCGCCGCCATCTGCCAGCAACTTGACCTCAGCCGCAACAATCTTCCCTTCTTTTGTAGCCCCCCAGCGGCCAAAGATACGGATAGGGTGGCGCTTGCAGTGGCCAATCATCGATTCTTCGCGGGTCCAAATGACCTTCACCGGTCGGGGATGGCCCATCTGCTGCAGCTTCAATGCTGCCAGCGCCACAATGATCTGCACTGAGATATCCTCGCGGCCGCCAAAGGCGCCGCCGGTCATCGGATAGATCACCCGCACCTGGTCTTCCGCCAGGCCCAGCGCGTGGGCCATCTGTTTGCGGTCCTTGGCACCCCACTGCCCGGTAGTCACCACCGCAACGCGGCCTGCCTCGTCGATGTAAGCCAACCCAGATTCTGGCTGCAAAAAAGCATGCTCTTGAGCCGGCGTATTATAAACCGCCTCGACGATGACATCCGCCTGCCGAAAGCCGGCCTCGACGTCGCCGTTGTAAATCTTGTGGTGGCCAAAAACGTTGGAGCCAAGATCCGGGTGCAATATCGGGGCATCTTCTTTCATCGCCTCTTCCACGTCCGTTACCACCGGCAAATCTTCATACTCGACCCTGATCAAGCGGCAAGCTGCCTTGGCAATCTCTTCGGATTCAGCCACCACCGCAGCCACCCGGTCACCCACAAAACGGACCCGATCCGCATAGGGTTTGCTGCAAGGGCCGCACAGCACCGGCTGATCATAAGAATAATAGCCAAACTCATTACAGGGCACATCCCGAGAAGTCAGTACAGCCAACACGCCCGGCAAAGCCTGCGCTTCGCGGGTATCCACACTCTTCACAATTGCGTGTGGACGCCGTGCCATGAGCATCTTCAGATAAGTTTGATTGGGGAGAACCATGTCCGAGGCAAAAACTGCCTCGCCTTTGACTTTTGCTTTCGCATCTATACGAGGAATTGATTGACCAATATATTTCATCTTCAATGCCAACTCTTCTTCAGATTTTTAGTGGTTCTGCCTTGATTATAGCAGGACACGTCCAAACCGTCGTGCAGATTCAGTTATTTGGAGA
>JAAZOQ010000169.1 GCA_012797695.1 Anaerolineaceae bacterium
CTCTTTTTAATATCCCAACTGTCAATCATAACTGAATTTTCAGCTAAATAAGCAAATTCAGGCATTTTTTTTCGTGATTTAACGGATAGGGTTGCAGCAATTCCCGCGATCAACAGACTTTTGGGCTCCATCACCATCGCATATACTCTGGCCTCTCCATTACCATCCGCTCCGGCATGAACAGAACCCGATAGACGTCCCCAGATTAAAACATTACCGGCAGAAATGATCTCTGCGCCAGGGTTTACATCTCCCATCACGACCACGTGGTTTTTGGTTTCCACCTTATAACCGGCACGCAACGTTTTTTCAATCCAGGCGGCAGCATCCGCTTCAAAGAACTGACCGCTTTTCTCTTTTTTTAAGTTCTTTGCCGGCAAACCGACCTGAGTGGCCAAGCCTAAGGTTTTTGCGGTGTTCTGGGTCGTTGCAGAAGTACTGAGCACGGCCCACAAATTGATGTCTCGTTCAGAAAGCTGGTCGCGAAGTTTCCCCATCTCGGCTGCTTTGAGAACGATATCTCCGGTATCAATCGCCAGTCTGGCCCCATGATAGAAATCCAGTTTTTCATCCAGCCGAGTCAGTATCAATTGCTTACCCTCCTCCCAGTTCTTCCCTGAGAGGGTGATCAGCAATCCATCGTTGATTCCTTTGATCTGTAAATCCGTTTCAGCCATTATCCTAGCAATTCCTCTACCAGTTTGAGGTTCCATTGGCCACATCATTGGCCTTCATCTCAAAATAAGTTGCCATCACTTTTTCTACAATTGGAGCCGCCACACTGGCACCTTCACCGCCATTGTATACGAAGGCTACCACCACAATCTCGGGATTGTCATAAGGCGCATAACCCACGTACCAGGAATGGGTTGGCCAGCTATTGGTGATGCACAGGCCTTTTGCCTGAGCTACATCATCACAATACTCAGCCGTTCCCGTCTTTCCGGCGGAAGGGATCGAAAGATCAGCAAAAGGATTCTTGGCAGTACCGCTTACGACCACCTCGCGTAACCCAAGCTGTAATTCCTGCACTGCCCAGGTTTCTACTACCTTCGACTCTCCCGTTGGATTACCGTTATCATCCAGAATACTAATCACCGGATCTTTGGTGATATCCCAGAGCAACTGCGGCTCGAAAGACTTTACTACATTGCCATTTGCATCCTGGATTTCTTTAATGATGGTCGGCTTCATGTGTTTTCCATCATTGGCAATAGTTGCCATCGAGAGCAGTACCTGCAAAGGCGTAGCCAGTACATAGCCCTGCCCAATAGTATCAATGTAGGTATCGCCCACGGACCAGTTTTCAGACTGGTTGATGCGTTTCCAGGTTGGATCGGGCACCAAGCCGGAAGACTCACCCGGCAGCTCAATGCCAGAGGTTTGACCGTAGCCCAAAGCCTTCGAATACTCTGCCAGCCGCCAGGCACCTAACCCGCCATTGGGTACTTCATCTTCGTATCCACCACCAATTTTGTAAAAATAAACGTCGTCTGAAAGGGATACACCTTTGATAAAGTTACAGATACCATGTCCGTTACGGTCATAGCTGGCATATTCGAGCTCTGAGCCTGGATCGTTAATCGAATATTTTTGAACCACGGTAATCGAACCCGGGCAGAGAATCTCTTGATCTGGAGTGATCACTTTTTCGTTAAGTGCTCCAACGGCAGCAGCCAATTTATAAACAGAACCTGGTGGCTGCTCCGCCGAAATTGCGTGGTTAAACAAAGGTTTCAATGGATCCTGATTCAACTGATTGTAATAGTAGGAGGGAATTTCACGCGACATACGATTATTCTCATAGCTCGGGATCGAAACCAATGCCAAAATCTCCCCCGTTTTGGGGTTCATCGCAATCACAGCGCCATTCTGGGATTGAATTCGGCCCAGATAGGTATTCCAATAATCCATTTCAGAAATCAACGCATTTTGAGCGGCATTCTGCAGACGCGTATCGATGGTCAAGACAATGTTGTCGCCCGAAACCGGGTCAACCGGCGTTTCC
>JAAZOQ010000170.1 GCA_012797695.1 Anaerolineaceae bacterium
GTTCGTTGACTTTCCCTGCACACTTGTCCAATTTACTGCTTCGGCCCTTGGTTGTTTGGGGCTTCGTTGTTGTTTGCCAGCTCGCCCGACCTCACAGCCTCTTATCGGTTTCGTGTTCCTCAAGTCGCAGGTTTGCCTCCGGCTTCCTCCAGACCTCGCTTCGCAGTGACGCCCTTGCCTTTGGCTAACAGTTGGTACAACCATCCTCTGTTTGGGACTTTCACCCTTTAGTCATCGCCCATGCTGGGCGCACAAGCTAAAGGCCGGCTCCAAGATTGGAGCCGGCCTTTTCGATCTTTTTTATTTCGTTCTGGCCAGATCGAGGGATTCCACTGCATGGCGCAGGTGCGGGATGACGATGCTGCCCCCAACGACGAGGGCTACATTCAAGGCGTCATAAATTTCGGCATCACTCCAACCTACTTTGACACATTGCAATATGTGATAATCGATGCAATCGTTGCAACGCAATACGGTCGAAGCCACCAGCCCCAGTAGTTCCTTCGTCTTATCGTCCAGGGCAGCCGATTGATAAGCCGCGGTATCCAGGTTGAAGAAACGCTTTATGCCTAAATGATCGATCTGCAAGATGCGTTCATTCATTTTGGCACGATAGGCTTCGAAGTCGTCCAATCGATCTGGCATCATTTCACCAAAAGAGAAGCATCCGGGCGGGGTAATTGAATGCGGATTACTCGCCGACCGCGAGCTTCCAATGCCTCGAAATCTCCAATGGCCTGAGCGCGTTCCAGCGTACCAAAGGTAATCCCTTCAGTCGGGATGTCAAAATCGAGGGAGGAATCCGCGGTAATCTGTACAAAAACGCCACTCTTGGGGCCGCCCTTGTGCAATTGTCCGGTAGAATGCAAGAAGCGCGGACCAAAGCCAAGTGTGGTAGCACAAGAGAACTTTTTGAGAAGCAGTTGACGCAACTGGGTCAATTCCGCTTCGGATTGTGCGTTGCGCGGTAAGTAAGCATTGATTGCAATGAAATCACCGGCCTGAACGACTTTCTGCAGAGAGGCCAGCAACGTTTCCTGAATACTCTGCTCAGATACCAGCGAGACTGCTTGAGAAGCAAAGAACTTTGTTCCCGCGACTTCAAAGGCAGGCGCAAAATCGGCCAGTTTTCCTTCTTTTTTGAAGCCAGCGATTTTGTTCACGGTGCGTGTCTTGTTGTCCTGTACATCCGGCTGGTCAAAGGCGTTGACCTGGAGCATCGCGCAGGCAATGGCAGTCGCTACCTCCCAGAGGTAGAATTGACCGCCCAGATCATAGGGGGAAGCCACCGTGAATTCAAGTACCGGCTGCCCGGCCTGACGGAGAGAAGCGCAAAAGGCTTCCTGCTCACCCGTGGAGCGCAGATAAACAAACAAGCGGTCTTTCTGGTAGCGGTCTGCTGCCATGGCAGGCTCCCCGGCAATGGGGACAATGCCCTTCCCCAGTTTGCCGCTGCTTTCAGCAATCAATTGCTCGAGCCACGAACCATAAGAGTTCCAATCCGTGTCGGTAATGACGGTCAGCTTATCTTTCCCGGCCTTCCAGGCAGTGCCCATTATCGTTCCCAGCATGGCGCCGGGGTTTGCGCCGAAAGGTACTTCAGGCAGGCACTGGCTGGCGGTGATCTGAGCATGCGCCAGCAATTTTTCCAGATCCATGCCTACCAGGGCCGCTGGGACCAGTCCAAAAGCTGTTAGGGCTGAGAAACGGCCACCCACCATGGGGTCACCGGCAAAAATCTGATGAAAGTGCCTGTCTTCTGCCAGCGTTTCAAGTTTGGTACCTGGATCAGTGATGGCAACAAAATGTTCGCCCGCTTTCTTACCCAATTTTTCTTCCGCTTTTGCCCAGAAGAAATCAAAATAAGCATTCACCTCGGCCGTTCCACCGGATTTGCTGGAAACGATGTAGAGCGTGTGCTCCACTGCGGAACGCTGGAAAGCAGCTTCAACCTGCAGCGGATCAGTCGAATCCAAGATAGCCAGATCCAGGGCAGATTTGCCCTCTTCGTCTGAAAATCCGTGGATCAAGCGCATGACTTCAGGAGCCAGAGAAGACCCTCCCATCCCGAGAAGAAGGGCATGGGTGATCTTTTGCCCACGGCAGTAAGAGAGAAGTTTTTCATATTCTTCGTAGGTATCACGAGAAGTCCACGGGGCATTTAGCCAGTTGCAGCGAATCTTGATCTCTTTTTGCCCGGCAGGATCCTCCGTCCAGAAAGTAGGGTCCACGTCAAAAAGCCGTTTGACGGCATTGACGGTTTCTAGCTGGCTGACTTCCTGCTTGACCGACTGGCTCAACGTGCCCAGTTCAGCAACTGCCTGATCGGACCGGGTCTGAATCGTGGCCAGCAAGGAAGTAAAGGCATCTGCAAAGGATTTCACCCCTTCTGCTTCCAGTTCATCCGTCACAGTGGTCATGGAGATGCCCAGGCTCTCGAGGTCAGAAAAATGAGCGTGAGCTTCCGACAAGGCATTTTCAACCGTCAGTTTCACTTTTCCATGATCCAGGAAAGCTTTCAGGGTTTGCGGCGGTACCGTATTGACGGTATCCGAGCCCACCAGCTCTTCCACATAGATCACGTCGCGATAACTGGGATTTTTCGTGCTGGTCGAGGCCCACAGCGGACGCTGCAGACGTGCCCCAGCTTCGGCTAATTTTTGATAGCGCTCTGAAGTGAAATTCTTTTTGAAGATCTCATAAGCCAGTTTGCCATTGCTGATGGCGATCTTGCCCAGTAATTTGGCAGCTACAGCCGATTTCGCAGAGGCGGCATCAACGATCTTCTGCAATTGTGGGTCCACTTTGGAATCAACGCGCGAGACAAAGAACGAAGCCACGGAAGCGATATTGTCGATTGGTTTACCGGCCTGAACACGCTGCTCCAGGCCCGCGAGATAAGCATCGATCACTTCTTGATACCGTTCCAGTGAGAAGATCAGGGTCACGTTGATATTCAAACCATCGGCGATACATTTTTTGATGGCCCCGATGCCCTCTTTCGTGGCCGGGATCTTGATCATCAGGTTTTCGCGCCCAACCTTTTTCCAGAGTTCCAGCGCCTGCCGGTAAGTGCCTTCGGCATCATGAGCCAGCATCGGGTTTACTTCCAGGCTGACGTAGCCATCTCCGCCGCTGGTTTCGTCAAAGAGCGGCTTAAAGAGATCGGCGGCGGCGCGGATATCCTCGATAGCCAGCTCCCAAAAAATGTCACTGGCTGACCAACCCGCCCAGGCCATTGGTTTGAGAGCGGAGTCATAATCATTGGTTTTGGCAATGGCGTTCTGGAAAATGCTGGGGTTCGAGGTCACGCCATAAATCTCGTGGCGCTTGATCATCCCTTCCAGTTCACCATTATTGAGCAAGCGGCGCTGAATATTGTCGTACCAGATCGATTGCCCTAATTGAAATAATTCTTCTGCTGTATTCATAAAACAGTCCTTTTAATGGATACCCCGGTGGGCTACCACCGGGGTTTATGTTATTTCCCGTTCAACTGGCCAAAATGTGATTCCAGAGCCACGATTTTACCGGTTCGCCTTTTGTGGCGCTCTTCCCCGGTAAACCGGGCATTGAGAAAGGCTTTGACAAGCTCCTTTGCCAGTTCCCCGCCAATAATGCGGCCGCCCAGACAAAGCACATTCATATTGTCATGCTCTACCCCCTGGTGAGCCGAGTAAGTATCATGGCAAATGCAGGCGTACACGCCCTTGATCTTATTGGCCGCAATCGAAGCGCCTACCCCGGAACCACACAACAGAATGGCCCGCTCAGCTTGACCCTGCAGGATGGCCCGACCCGCCTTTTCGGCGTAATCGGGGTAATCCACAGGTTCCTGACTGTAAGTGCCTAAATCAATGGCCTCATTGCCCGTCTCTTGAATGGCAGCAATGATCTCATCTTTCAAAGGAAAACCAGCATGATCACACGCGACAGCAATTTTCATGGTTTCACTACTTGAGTAATTTTTCTGCTTCAGCGACGACGTTGTCAACCGTGAAGCCAAATTTTTCGAAGAGGACGGCAGCAGGAGCGGAAGCGCCATACCCGTGCATGCAGATCATCTTGCCTTCATCGCCCAGGTATTTTTCCCAGCCCATCTGGATGGCCATTTCGACAGCCAGACGTTTATGAATCGATTTAGGTAAGACGCTTTCTTGATAAGCAGCGTCGGTATCTTCAAAGAGCTCCCAACTGGGGAAAGAAACCACCCGCACACCATGACCCGCTTCTGCCAGCTTCTCGGCTGCCTTGAGGATCAGGCTTACCTCGGAACCAGAAGCCATCAAAATCATTTCGGGTTTCTTGGGCCCCAGGTCAGCCAAGACATAGGCACCCTTCTGCAAGCCGGTCTCAGAAGCATATTGACTGCGGTCCAGCGTGGGCAGTGCCTGGCGGGTCAAGGCCAGGACTGTGGGGTGATGCTGATTGAGGATCGCAGCACGCCAGGCCTCTTTGGTCTCATTGGCATCAGCAGGACGGATCACGAGTAAATTCGGAATGGCCCGCAGGGCGGCCAGATGTTCCACTGGCTGGTGGGTTGGGCCGTCTTCGCCCAGGCCGATGCTATCGTGGGTCATGACCCAGATCGTGTGCAAATGCGAAAGCGCGCCTACACGAATCGCTCCGCGCATGTAGTCGGTAAATACCAGGAAGGTTGCTCCAAAAGGAATGTAGCCTTTGTGATAAGCCAGGCCATTCACAATGGCACCCATGCCGTGCTCGCGCACCCCAAAATGCAGGTAGCGGCCAATGGTGTTCTCGGGCTGATAGGCCGTGGCTGATTTGATCCAGGTATTGTTCGAAGGGGTCAAATCGGCTGAGCCGCCCATCAATTCTGGCAGCACTTCGGCCAGTGCATTTAAAACATTGCCAGAGGCAGCGCGAGTGGCCAACCCCTTGGGGTCAGCCGGGAATTCAGGCAGGGCTTTTTCCCAATCTTTAGGTAATTCTGAATTCTGACGGCGGGTAAATTCTTTGGCGAGGTCTGGATAAGCCTTCGTATAATCTGAAAAGGCTTTCTTCCATTCAGATTCCTTGGCTTCCCCTTGAGCGGCCACCTTCTTGAAGAACTCTGCCACGTCTTCCGGCACGTAGAAACGCGGTGACTCGGGCCATCCAAATTTGCGCTTGGCGCCATTCAACTCCTCATCACCCGGGGGCTCTCCGTGAGCTTTGGAGGTATCCTGGCGAGTAGGCAGCCCATAACCAATGTGAGTCCGGCAGACGATCAAGGAAGGCCGCTCATCCTTTTTGGCTTCTTTGATGGCCGCGTCGATTTCAGCAACGTTATTGCCATCCGCTACGTGCAGCACCTGCCAGCCATAGGCCTCGAAGCGCTTGCCGCGATCTTCCGTGAAAGAAAGATCAGTGGGGCCATCGATGCTGATGCGGTTGTCATCGTAAAGGTAGATCAATTTACCCAATTTGAGGTGACCCGCCAGTGAGGCAGCTTCAGAAGCAACTCCTTCCATCAAATCACCATCTGTGACGATGGCATAAACGTAGTGATCAACGATCTTATGGCCTTCGCGATTAAATTCAGCACCCAGGTGGGATTCAGCAATCGCCATCCCAACCCCATTCGATAGACCCTGCCCCAGGGGGCCAGTGGTGGTTTCCACACCCGGGGTCAGCCCATATTCAGGGTGACCTGGGGTCAAACTGCCCCATTGTCGGAAGTGTTTCAGATCTTCCAGAGTCAGGCCAAAGCCATTCAGATACAAAAGACTGTAGAGAAGCATAGAACCGTGACCCCCAGACAAGATGAAACGATCACGATCTGGCCAGGAAGGATCTTTAGGATTGAACTTGAGATGACGAGTCCAAATGGTGTAAGCAATTGCGGCAGTGCCCATGGGTAAACCCGGGTGACCGGAATTCGCCTGCTGCACCCCATCTACGGCCAAAAAGCGAATAGTATTGATCGATCTAGCTTCTAAATCATTCATGATTGCAACCTTTGCAACAGAAATTTTTTAGTAATTTTACCACGACGTGATTTATTCTTCTTTCATCATAAAGGATGCAATCTAATCTTGACAAGAGAGGTCTATTTTAGTATAAATAAGGTATCCCCCCCTACGGGGGATGGGGTAGAAAGGCAGGAGGATGAAAAATCAAAACGCACTGGATCGACTCAAAACCATCGAAGGACACGTACGCGGGATCGAAAAGATGCTGGAAAACGACGAGTATTGCATCGATGTGATCCGTCAGATACAGGCCGTTCAGGCCGCATTGAACAAAGTCAGCATTACCATTTTGGATGCTCACCTGAATTCGTGCGTGGTGACGGCCATCCGTGGCGATAACCCTGCCGATCGTGAACAAAAACTGAAAGAAATTGCTGAAATCTACGAAACAGCGACCAAAGTATAAAGATTAAAGGAGAAAATTATGCAAACTGTTACTTATGAAGTCCCCGGGATTCATTGCAATCACTGCGTGCACACGATCAAGATGGAGCTTTCCGAGATGGACGGTGTACAGGCAGTCGACGCCAACGCTGAATCCAAGAAAGTGACAGTGGAATTCGATGCCCCGGCTTCACCTGAGAAGATCGAATCACTGCTGGCTGAAATCAACTACCCGGTTCAGAAATAGGTTTCAATCGCAAACTTTATCGAGGAAAACATGTCAGAGACAAAACAAGTCGTTTTACCGGTAACTGGAATGACCTGCGCCAATTGTGTGGCCACCATCGAGCGCAACGTCAAAAAGTTGGATGGTGTTCAGAGCACCGTGGTCAATCTGGCATCTGAAAGGGCGGTGATCGATTTCGATCCGGCCGCCCTTTCCCTCGATACGATCATCCAGAAGATCGAAAGAGCTGGTTATGGAATCGCTACCGGCAATCTAGATCTGGCTCTGGAGCGCATTGGTGACAGCACAGATGCCAGCCGTCTGGAAAATGGTCTGCAGAAGACTGAGGGCGTCCTCGATGCCAAAGCCAACATTGCCAACGACTCACTGCACGTTGAGTTCGTCGCGACACTGCTGGACCCAAAAGAGATCGAGCGGTCGGTAAAGGCATTGGGGTTCACCATCCTGGCTCACTCTGACGATTCCCAGGACGCGGAAGCAGAAGCCCGCACCCGGGAGATCAACCACCAAAGGCATTTGCTCACCATCGGTATCGCATTTACCCTTCCCCTTTTCGTTGGTACCATGCTGGGAGATTTTGGCGTCATTCCAATGGCGATCACCCATTCCACCTGGTTCCGCTGGGCCTCGCTGCTGCTGGCCACCCCGGTGCAGTTTTACGTGGGCTGGCAGTATTATGTGGGCGCGTATAAGGCGCTGCGCAATCGTTCTGCCAATATGGACGTGTTGATTGCGCTGGGCTCTTCCGTCGCCTACTTCTATTCCATCATCATCCTGCTGAATTTACTGCCCGGGCACCTCTACTTCGAAACCTCTGCCATGATCATCACTCTCGTGCGTCTGGGAAAATTCCTCGAAGCCAAGGCCAAGGGCAATACCTCCGCTGCCATCAAGAAGCTAATGGCCCTGCGCGAAACCAAGGCGCACGTCATCCGCGAGGGGAAGGAAGTGACCATCCCAGTGGACGAAGTGCAAAAAGGCGATCTGATCGTCATTCGTCCCGGAGAAAAATTCCCGGTGGATGGCGTGGTAATGGAAGGTGATTCCAGTGTGGATGAATCCATGCTCACCGGCGAATCCCTGCCCGTCAGCAAAACTACAGGGGATCCGGTTACCGGCGCCACACTGAACCAACAGGGCCTTTTGAAAGTGCAGGCAACCCGGGTGGGCAAAGAAACCACCCTGTCGCAGATTATCCGTTTGGTCGAAGAAGCACAGGGAAGCAAAGCCCCGATCCAGAAACTGGCCGATCAAGTTTCCGCCATCTTTGTCCCCACAGTGATGACCATTGCTCTGATCACTTTTCTGGTCTGGAACTTTCTGGTAAAAACTCCAACCAATTCGGCAGACGTGACCGCTTTTACGCGTGCGCTAATCAATGCAGTTGCGGTTCTGGTTGTGGCCTGCCCGTGCGCGATGGGGCTGGCAACGCCTACCGCCATCATGGTGGGCACCGGTAAAGGGGCACAATCAGGCATTCTGTTCCGTTCAGGTGAGGCGCTGGAAGTTGCCCAAAAGGTTAACCTGATCGTACTGGATAAAACCGGTACCTTGACGAAGGGTCAGCCTGTCCTTACTGATATTCACATTTTTGACCCTTCTATCACCGAAGAAAAAATTCTGGCGCTGGCGGCCTCTGTCGAAAATGGCAGTGAACACCCCATTGGGCAGGCCGTTGTTGCAGAAGCGGGCAACCGCTCACTGCCCCTGAAAGAGATCAAAAATTTCCAGGCGATCCCTGGGATGGGCGTCACCGCCCAAGTGGAGCAGATGGCAGTCGCGATTGGGAATGACAAACTGATGGAAAAATCGGCATCGCTCACCCCTGAGATGATCGACAGCAATCAGGAATTCCAAAAGAAAGGCAAGACCACCCTGTTTGTGTCCATCAACGGACAAATCGCAGCTCTGTTGGCAGTGGCGGATGTGCTCAAAGAAAGCTCGATCACCGCGGTGCAAGAGCTAAAAAGTATGGGCTTCGAAGTGGCAATGCTCACCGGAGACAACGAACAGACGGCCCACTCCATTGCCAGCCAGGCTGGAATCGAGCGCGTCATTGCTGGGGTGCTGCCAGATGGTAAGGCCGCTGAGGTCAAGAAGCTGCAGGAACAGGGGAACGTGGTGGCAATGGTCGGAGATGGCGTCAATGATGCCCCTGCTCTGGCCCAGGCGGACCTGGGGCTGGCAATTGGTACAGGTACGGATATTGCGATTGCTTCTGCACCGGTTACGTTGATCAATGGCGATCTGAAGGGTGTGGTCAAGACCATCAAACTCTCAGGGCACACCATCCGCACAATCAAGGAAAACCTGTTCTGGGCTTTCTTCTACAACATCATCCTTATCCCAGCAGCGGCGTTGGGTTTCTTGAACCCGATGCTTTCAGCGGGGGCCATGGCCTTCAGCAGCGTGTTTGTGGTAACCAACAGCCTGCGGCTGCGCCGGGTCAAGCTGGGATGAAATTTTCTGAAATGAAGTGATTTCTATTGTCAAATAGAATACTTCGGACTATAATGCTAACCGTTGTTCGGGGCGTGGCGCAGCCCGGCTAGCGCGCTTGCATGGGGTGCAAGAGGTCGGAGGTTCAAATCCTCTCGCCCCGACAGTTTTAGCCAGTTTGAATAAAAGAATCCGGCATTCGCACGGATTTTTTTATTTCACTTCAATGAGAGGGGA
>JAAZOQ010000171.1 GCA_012797695.1 Anaerolineaceae bacterium
AAACGCTTGACTTTCGCCCAGGCGCTGTCTATAATGCTTTTTGTAAATGAGACCCTCGTTAGGTGAGGCGTCTGCACAGGATACAGGCCATTGCCCTGAAATGTCCAAAGACACCAAAGGGTAGACCAGATCGGCTCGGATTAAGGGCTGACCCAATGTGGCTGGGAGAGATCCCTACGCGGTGCAGTGCCAAAGCTCAACCAGAGTGGGAGACCCAGAACAAGTGGGTCTATGTGTAAATTCCCTCCCTGGTGATCAACCAGGGAGTTTTTATTTGATAGAAAGAGTATGTAAGGAGGTGATGGAAATGAGTTCGGATGATTTACCCAGTCCCAGGGTACCCAGGTTGTTGAGTCTATGCACTCGTTTCCACAACCGTTTGGAGTATTCTTGCCTTCTCAAACGTCTTAAGCGTACGGCCCGGTGATCTTCTGAGCCTCCGCCGTGAAAGAAGGGGAAAGAACTCCGACGGAATTGAATCAGAAGGAGGTGGAAGATGGCCTTCCGCGACATCACCTTATTTGCCCCCCGACCGGGAAGCAAAAACAAAAATCTAAACCCCGGCATCAGCAGCAAGCTATTGCAATTGGCTGCTCTGGAGCCTTCCCTGCTGCTGGAACAATTCCACAGCCGGCCCGATGGGCTCACTCAGGAAGAAGCTGAAACCCGTCTGGGACAATACGGTAAAAATATCTTTATTAAGGAACAGCGGCTTTCCTTCTTCCAGCGCCTGTGGGAAAATCTCCGCAACCCGCTGGTCATTCTGCTGGCTGTACTGGATGGGCTGTCTTTTCTCACCGGTGACCCGCATGCCGGCGTTCTGATCGCGATCATGCTGCTGCTGGGCATCGTGCTGCGTTTCGTGCAGGAAAGCCGGGCAGATCATGCCGCCGAGGAACTGCAGGCCATGGTTAGTACCACCTGTACCGTGCTGCGTGACGGGCGGCGAACGGAAATTGATCTGAGCCAGATCGTGCCTGGAGACGTACTGTTCCTGTCGGCAGGCGACTTGGTCCCCGCCGACGCGCGTGTGCTCAATGCCAAGGATCTCTTCGTCAACCAGTCCGCGCTGACCGGGGAAGCCTACCCGGTAGAAAAGACCGTGGCCGGCAACAACGCTGAGAGCCTCTTCGAAGCTAGCAACCTGTGCTGCCTGGGGTCCAACGTGGAAAGCGGCAGCGGCACCGCAGTAGTGCTGGCCACTGGGATCAACACCTACTTTGGCTCGCTCTCGAACCGCATCACCGCCAATGAACGGCCCATGACCAGCTTCGACCGCGGGGTGAACAGCTTCACCTGGTTGATGATCGGATTCATGCTGGTGATGGTTCCGCTGGTGTTCCTCTTCAATGGATTGAGCAAACACAACTGGCTGGAAGCCTTTTTGTTTGCTCTGGCCGTGGCTGTAGGCCTGACCCCAGAAATGCTGCCGATGATTGTGACCGTCAATCTGTCGAAGGGCGCCATTGCCATGTCGAAGAAGAAGGTCATCGTCAAGCGACTGAATGCCATCCAGAATTTCGGCGCCATGGACGTGCTGTGCACGGACAAGACCGGCACGATCACCGAGGGGAAGATCGTTCTTGAAAAGCACATGGATGTTTCGGGGAACGAGAATGACGAAATCCTCGACCTGGCTTTTCTGAATAGCTTCTATCAGACCGGGCTGAAGAACATGATGGATGTGGCTATTCTGGAACGCACCGAGCACGTGGGGCGGGTCCACGCGGTGGAAGATTTTCACAAGGTGGATGAGGTACCGTTTGACTTCCGTCGCAAACGCATGTCAGTGGTGGTCGAAGATTCCGGCGGCGGACGTTTACTCATTACCAAAGGCGCCGTGGAAGAAATCCTCGCCATCTGCAGCAAAGTAGAGGTGAAGGGTGAGGTGCTGGAACGCACCCCACAACATGATGCCAAACGCAAAGCCATGATCGATCAGTTGAACGCACAAGGCTTCCGCGTGGTAGCGCTGGCCTACAAATGGCTGCACAACGGCAGTCTGGAACCGGCAGTCGAGGTAAAAGACGAAAGCGATATGACCTTGAAGGGCTTTTTGGCCTTTCTCGATCCGCCAAAAGAAAGCGCCCAGGCAGCTCTGACCGCTCTCGAGCAGCATCACGTGGCTGTCAAGATCCTGACCGGTGATAATGATCTGGTTACCCAGACCGTATGCCGCCAGGTGGGGCTGCCCGTCAACGAAATTCTGCTGGGCAGTGCCATTGAAGCTATGGACGACTCTCAACTGGGCGAGGCCGCCGAGAAGACCACCGTCTTCGCCAAACTGGCCCCTGAGCACAAGGAACGCATCATCCGGGTGCTGCGCGACCGCGGACACGTGGTCGGCTTCATGGGCGACGGCATCAATGATGCCCCGGCCCTGCGCGCGGCAGACGTGAGCGTCTCGGTCAACACCGCAGTGGACCTTGCCAAGGAATCTTCCGACATCATCCTGCTGGAAAACAGCCTGCTGGTGCTCGAAGAAGGGGTACAGGAAGGCCGCCGGGTTTTCGGCAACATCATCAAATACATCAAGATGGCGGCTTCTTCGAATTTTGGCAACATGTTCAGCATGCTGGGCGCCAGCCTGATCCTGCCCTTCGTGCCCATGCTGCCCATCCAGGTGCTGGTCAACAACCTGCTTTACGACTTCTCGCAAACGGCCATCCCCAGCGACAGCGTGGATGCCGAATGGCTGGAACGGCCCCGCAAATGGGCCATCGGCGAAATCCGCCGCTTTATCCTGTTTATCGGACCGATCAGCTCGATCTTCGACTACCTGACCTTTGCGCTGATGCTGTTCGTCTTCAAAAGCGCCGGCAACCCCGCCCTGTTCCACACCGGTTGGTTCGTTGAGAGCCTGTTCACGCAGACGCTCATCATCCACGTGATCCGTACCAATAAAGTGCCCTTTTTGCAGAGCAAACCCAGCCGGGCACTGCTGCTGACTTCACTGGCCATCGCATTGGTGGGCATCGCCCTGCCCTACAGCCCCCTGGCGGGCCTGCTGGGACTGGTCCCCCTGGCGCCGATCTACTGGGCTTATCTGGCCGGGATGATGCTGCTGTACATGCTGCTGACCCAAGTGGTCAAGACCTGGTTCTTCCGCAAATTCGGAGAATAGGCTCAACAATATTTAATAATGAAGAAAGGTGTCCCCACGCGGGGCACCTTTCTAAGTTCACAATGGATAAATGTCTTAAAATGGAGTAAAATCATTCGCGGCATTGTTATTCTTCATGTACAGAAGGGAACCTTGGAATGAATAGAAACTACCGGCTTTTAATTCTAGTGCTGGTGGTGTGGGCTCTGGTCATTTGGGCAGTACTGCCCAACAATCCGGGTATTCACATCGGGAATTTCAACCGCACCATGGAAACCCAGCTTGGCCTTGACCTGCGCGGAGGGATGCGTGTTCTTCTGCAAGTCGATGTTCCAGAAGGCACGACTGTAACCGCACAGGAACTCTCGGATGCCAAGCAAATCCTGCTCAGCCGTTCCAATGCGCTGGGTGTGAGTGAAGTCAACTTCCAGACCTCGGGCACGAACCGCATCGTCGGTGAATTCCCTGGTCTGACCGATACCTCTGAAGTGGTTGCCTCTTTGAAACAGGTTGGACAATTGGCCTTCGTGCCCATGGGTTCCACCTTCTTACAAGCTGGCACCAAGGTCAACGTCGACTACACGGACGTTCTGGCTCGCCAGGCGGCAGCTTCTTCCACGGGAACCCCGGCTGCAACCGAAGCAGCCACCCCTGAAGCCACGGCCACCCCGGCGGCTGACGGCACCACCACCACTGAAGTCCCAACCTACAAAGCTCTGCTGACCGGCACGGGCCTCACCAGCGTGAACGTGGCAGTCAATAATTTAGGCAAATATTACATTTCTTTCGAAATGGATCCAGATGCGGCGGCTGTGTTTGGTACCTACACCAGCCAACACGTCAATGATTACCTCTCTATCGTTCTGGATGGCACCGTGATTGAATCACCGCAGGTCAACAGCGCCATCACCGACGGGAAAGGTATCATCGAAGGCAATTTCACCGCAGATACCGCCAATCAGTTGGCCGTGCAGCTGCGCTATGGTGCTCTGCCGGTTCCGCTGAAAGTCGTCGAAACCGAAGCCGTGGGCGCTACCCTGGGTCAGGATTCCGTTAATAAATCCGTTCTGGCCGGCATCATCGGTCTGGCAATGGTCATGGTCCTGATGATCTACTTCTACCGTCTGCCGGGTGTGATCGCCGACATTGCTTTGATCATGTACACCATGACCAGCTTTGCCCTGTTCAAGATCATCCCTGTTACCCTGACCCTGCCCGGTATCGCCGGCTTTGTCTTGAGTATAGGCGTGGCAGTGGATGCGAACATTCTGATCTTCGAGCGCATGAAGGAAGAGATGCGCGCCGGTCGAGTCTTGCGTCAGGCCATTGACCTGGGCTGGAGCCGTGCCTGGCCCTCCATTCGCGATTCCAACATTTCGACCTTGATCACCTGTCTGATCCTGTTCATCTTCGGCAGCCAGTTCGGCGCAACCATCGTGATGGGTTTTGCCGTCACCCTGGCGCTGGGCGTGCTGGTAAGCCTGTTCACTGCCATCGTGGCAACGCGCACCTTCTTGCATCTGGTGCTGGATAACCTGAAATTTGCGGAACATCCGCGCTGGTTTGCAAAGTAGGAGGAGATCATGAATATTATTAAACACCGCTACCTCTATTTTGCAATTTCATTGCTTGTGATCGTCCCGGGCATTATCGCCCTGATCGTCTGGGGCTTGCCGCTGGCGATCGACTTTACCGGCGGTTCCATGCTCGAGGTTAAATTCGATTCCGGCACGGCTCCGCAGCCGGCTCAGGTCTATGAACTGCTCAACACTGAAGGCCTGGCTGATAGCACCGTGCAGTCTGCCGGTACGGACGGCATCATCATCCGCTCCAAAGAGATGTCGGAAGAAGTCAAGGCAAAACTGATCAACGACATGCAGACTGCTTACAACAGCAAGATCACCATCAACTCTTTTGAGTCGGTAGGCCCCACCGTGGGTCAGGAAGTGACCAAACGGGCTGTTCTGGCCGTAGCTCTGGCCGCTCTGGCAATCATTCTGTACATCACCTTTGCCTTCCGCGGCGTGCAGCACTCCTTCCGCTACGGTACCGCGGCCATTCTGGCCATGCTCCACGATGTGCTCGTGGTGGTGGGTATGGAAGCGCTGGTCGGCCACTTCGTGAATTGGGAAGCAGATTCCATGTTCCTGACGGCAGTTTTGACCGTCATCGGCTTCTCGGTGCACGATACCATCGTGGTGTTCGACCGCATTCGTGAGAACAGTGCCATCTACCGCAAGCTCTCCTTCACCGAAGTGGTCAATCACTCCACGGTACAAACCCTGGCCCGCTCCATCAACACTCAGTTGACCGTTATGCTGTGCTTGCTGGCCATGGCTTTGTTCGGCGGCGTGACCATTCGCCACTTTGTGACCATTCTGCTCATCGGTGTGTTCAGCGGCACATATTCTTCCATCTTCAACGCTTCACCGATCCTGGTAGTTTGGGAAAATCACGAATGGCGCTACTGGTTCCACCCGGACCAGTGGAAAGCCATGATCGAAAAATAGAATGCCCTTCTGATCAAACAACTTCCGGGAGAAAACTCCCGGAAGTTTTCATTTAAAAAATTGGGGCTAATCGACTCGCTGATAGAGATTGTAACTGCCAATGCTTTTGATATAAACGTAATGTGAACAGATATAACCGCGGATGGCCGCCAGACCATCCGTGGCCGCTGAATTCTCAGCCTGACACTGAGCCAGACTCTCCCCGGCGAGAAGCGGCATTTTCTCATCTACGGTATCCAGGATATAAGACGGAGGATCACTTTCAATATCACTTAACAGAGTTTGCTGGGCCTGAGTCTGGAAGGGAGAATCCAGATAAAGGGGAAACTGGAGCGCATAGCGAGTCGGGGCTTCACGCTCCGCCAGGTAGTAGATGCCTGCCTCCCAACCCCAGACCAGCACTTTTTCTCCGGGCTGCGTGACCGATTTGAGATAGGCTGCGGCAGCCGAGCGGTCATCTCCCCCAGCCGAGGAGCGCAGGCGCGTGAAGATGCTGCTCACTGGCGCAAAAATTCCAACCAGCATCAGACTGACGAACAGGTAATTCCAGAAGCGGTGAGCCTCCTGCACGCGCAATTTTTGCTCAATGAACAGAGCAGCGCCCGAAAGCAGCAAGAAAAGCGAAGGAAGCAAAGAAATGTAGTAATGGGGAAAATTTTGCCCGGAGAGCGAGATAAAGAGAGCCGTAACAGGAAGATCGATGAAACCCAGAAAGAAGAAAGACTGAGGGCTGACCCGGGTCCATTCGATGCCCGCCAGATTCTGGCGCAGAGAGGGCGCAGAAGAAAGAGGAACCGACTGAGGATGCCGCCAGAACAACACAGCAGCACTCAAGGTGAAAAGGAGTCCCAGGCCCAGGCAGATGCCCTGCAGAAGGCCAATCCCTGCCTGTGCTCCGCGGAGCTGGGCATAGCCCAACAGCCCCAGGCATGCCAGCCCCAGACAGAGTAAGACCCAACGCACGGCAGCCAGATGGCGATGGTCGCGAAGCCAGTGGATCAGGACAGCTGCAATAAAAATGGCCAGGCTACACCACAGGGCCACAGCCAGGAAGAGCAGCGGGTAGTCGGAGTTGAAAGCCAGCGCCATTCGCAGCGCGTGCAGCCATTCGAGCAGACCCTGCTGTGAATAAGCCTGATTGATGAGAAAAGCATCAACCCAGTAATCCCGCAAAGCTCCGCGGCTGAGAAAGTAAATGAAAAAGCCTGCGTTGACAAGCAGAAAACCTGCGGCATAACTGCCAAAATCCACGAGCCGACGACGGTCTCTTTCAAACCAGGCCAGAAACAGTATCAAGAGGGCAATCGCTGCGCTCGTGTTGAGATACGTCTGTTTCAGGCAGAAAGGAAGGGCAGCCAGTACTCCCATCCCCAGTGCGGCCAAAATACGCCGGCGAGAACCTACCTGACGCAGATAAACCAGAAAGAACCACGACAGCAAGAAAAGATCGAAAGCCACCGCATACTCTTCGGTGAAATTGCCGCTCATTACCTGAAAAATAGTGAGAAAGCTCCCCACGCACAGCAGCCAGGCGGCCGCCGGATGGAGACGACGGCGCAAAAGGAAATAAACCAGCGAAAATGCCGCTCCGAAGAGAGCCAGCTCGATCACCCATACTCCCCAGACCGCCCCGCCAGAAAGCCCAAGGCCTGCCGCGTTCAGCAGATAGATCAGCGGCTGCTTGTTTTCCCAGATCTGCTGGTAGAGCAGCTTGCCCTGCAGCAATTCAGAACCAACGTAGAGAAAGATACCCGAATCGCGATGCGGAACAGTTTCATAGCGAGGCGAAAGCAGGAGAAAAGAAACCACCAGTACAACCCACAGGCACAAAAGCGCGCCGAGATCGACGAATTTGCTCTTGCGGAGCATGTATCCCTCCAAAACCGAAATTCCCTGTCTTGCAATGGAGTCAATTCAGTCGTGTCTCGATGGTGCCCTGAATTTGTATTAACCCCTTTTGAAGCATAATCCAGCCCCCTGCAGCAAATGTGCGAAAGCTGTGGAGAACTGTGGAGAAATAAAAATTCCTGCAGGGTTTGTTCCCTGCAGGAAAGAATATATGTTTCAGAAAAGGGATATTACTGAGCCGGCTGTAAATACCAGAGCTGATTCATGCCGCCATGCCGGAAGGCCAGGGTATCGATCTTCTCGCCAGTTTCCGTAGAGTCGTCCGGCAAATCCAGCACGCGGCCATTGGCTGGAGTAACCAGCCAGACGGAGCCGGGAGCCTGCTTACAGGCATAAGAATCATCGGCGCAGGAAATCTGCTGCCATTTTTGCCCATCGCTCTGGTCGCAGGGGTTGAGGAGCACGAGGGTACCTTCTTGATTGGCCGCACCGCCCACACTATCGAGACAACGGCTGCCATCCGCGGATTGGATGAGGAACAGACTGCCGGAGTCATCCAGCGGGACGAGGCTCCATTGCTGTTCGCTCGCACCTTTGCTGGGCTGCTGTTCGACTGTGGCACCGTTCTGCCCAGCGGCACTGTCGGTCAATACTTGCTGACTGACCGCTGATTGAATGAAATAGACTTTGGCCGTGGCAGAATTAGCTTCAACTGCGGCAGGAGTAATCCCTCCGGCCGGTGCAGCGGCAGGGGCAGTCGATGCCAGTGTCGGCGTATCTGTGGCAGGCGCCGTTGTCTCTTCCGTGGCAAGAGGGGACGGCTGCGCCTCAGTCCCTGCAGAAGAAAGCGCGCTTGAAGAAGTTACTGGTGCCGCAGCGCAGGCACTGGCCAACACAATAGTGACAGCCCAAACGAGCAAGAGACGCACAGCGCGAGCAGATTTCATAGGGATACCCTCTTGAATTGAAACTATGAATGAAAGGAACCTGTTAATTATAGAGGGGAATGCAGGGAACA
>JAAZOQ010000020.1 GCA_012797695.1 Anaerolineaceae bacterium
TTCTTGATTTCAGCCTGGGCCTCCTTGATCTCAGTAATATCCTGGAAAATTCCCTGTACCTTCACAACTTTTCCGTCTTGATATACCGGCGAACCAGTGGTGCGCACGGGTTTGCGATTCCCTTTTGCCGAGATAATATCCAATTCAAGATCATAGGGCTTGCCTGAATGAACCAGTTCATCAAATGCTTTTTCAATGATTGGCCGCGATTCAGGGGCATAAAAATTCAAACCAAATTCAACGCTGGGCTGCACCTCGGGATCCAATTCATGGATAACCGCTACTTCCTGGGTCCAGCTCGATACTCCCTTGACAACGTCGGCTTCCCAACCGCCGATCTTGCCAATTCGCCCCGTCATAGTCAACAGGTCTTGCTGATAACGCAATTCGACTTCAGCCCGCTTTCGATCTGAAATGTCGATGATGAAGACGACCGTATCTTCTTTCTTTTCACCAATGAGAATGAACCCAAGAGACACCCATATCCTTTTGCCATCCTTACGGATATATTCTTTCTCATACGGAGTGCAATAACCAGAAGCCTGAGCTTGTTTGATGGCCGCTTCATCCAAAACCAGATATTCAGAAGGAGTAATCTTATCCCAGCGAATATTCCCTGCTTCGAGCTCATCACGCGAATAGCCAATGATCTCCAACATGGCATCATTGCACGAGAAGATACCGCAATAAATATCCCCAAATAAGATTCCGACCAAAGGAGATTCAAAAAATGCTCTTAACTGATCTTCTGATTCGTGAATCTTCTTCTCATCCTCAATCCGCTTGGTAACGTCAATCGCCATGGCCATGATCGCAATGAAGGTGCCATTCTCGTCATAAAGAGCCGTATTATGCCACTCGATGGTCACTCTCTTGCCCTCTTTGGTGACATTTTCATGGGTGACTACTTCGGTCTGTTTGCCGTCTGTCGTTTTCTGAATTACCTCACGAATCAGCGCATGACTTTCCGGCGGGATGATCAAGTCAAACTGACTCTTGCCAATTGCTTCGGCACGGGAATAGCCAAAAATAATCTCAGCCTGCGGATTCCAATCCAGAATATTCAACTCTTTATCGGTCAAGATGAAACCAACGGGGATGCGGTTGAATTGCAACCGCAGTCGATTCAGCAATTGATAGCGCTCTTCGGCTAATTTCTGGTTGGCCTCTTCCACCCGTTTAATCTCAGAAACATCACTCAGAACCGCCAGCAACCCTTTCACCCGATTGCGGTAATCTTTCAAGGGAATTCCATGCACATCCACGGTGATCAATTCACCGGATTTACGTTTGCGAATGGCCTCGTAATGAACCCCCTCTTTTGATGCCACAATCTTTTGAACAACTTCTTGTAGTGACTCATGAGGGGGATCTGGCATAATCGGGCTGGGTTTCCCCATTACTTCTTCCGCTTTCCAACCAAAGATCTCTTCGGCTGCCTTGTTCCATAAAGTAATATTCCCATCCATATCTGAAGTGAGAATTCCCAGGGGAGAAGAATTGATAATCCCTGACAAAGCGTTGATGTTTTCCTTTAGCTCTTTTTCGATCTGGAGTTTCTCGGTAACATCCACAGCAATTTCAAGTTTTGCGGGGCGATCATTGAACTGCAATGAATGCGAGGTAACCTCGACATCAATTGTTTCGCCTCGTGAATTGACATGCTTCCAGGGGCAAGAAATATACTCTCCCTCGGCAAATGAGCGGCCTCGACGCGCAACGGGGATCGTTTTTTCGGCACGAATGTTATCAATCGTCAGATTCAGGAACTCTTCCTGCGAATATCCATAGTGACGTAAAGCAGCGTCATTGACCGCCAACATCTTCCCCATCACAGAATCATAAAGGTAGAGCGGAATGGGGTTGTCATCGAATAATTGCTGATATTTTCGTGCTGCCTCTTCCAGTTCTTTGCGATGAGAAACCCGTTCTGAAATGTCGCGCACCAACCCCTGAGTACGGCCATCTGCCAGGCCAAAAAGGATGACTTCGACCGGTAATTCTGTACCCTCTTTCCGTCTTAAAATCTGTTCAGACACAAATTTATTATGGAGTTCACCACCGTTGGGACCAATTTCAAAAGGACGGGCATCGAGATTCACTTCCTTTACCAGATCCGTCACCTTCATTGCCCGCAATTCATCTTGCGAATAGCCCGCCATCTGGCAACCCTGATCATTCACCTCCAGGATGTTTTCTGCTGCATCCGCCATAAAGATCCCATCTGTAGAGTGTTCGAGCAAAGAACGGTATTTCTGTTCACTTTCACGAATCAACTTAAGCGTGCGATTCCGCTCCGAGATATCCCGCACAATTTCAAGGTAGTAGCCGGATTCACCCGAAACAAAATAACGGCTGCTTACCTCTGCTGCAAAGAAAGTTCCGTCCTTGCGGAAAAGTTCAACTTCATAGCGCACCCCTTTTTCATCCCGGCTCAACACATTCTGCTGCTGATGCAGGCCCACGGGCTTCTTTTCCCCAAAAAGATCAGAAAAGGAAATCATTTTGACCTCTTCGCTGCCGTAACCGAGAGCATCCAGACCCCGGTCATTGATCTCAATGATTTTTCCATTTTCGTCCAACATCAGAAGAATATCGTTGCCCCGGCCAAAAATGAGAGCGAATTTCTCTGCCAGTTCTTCTTTTTCCTGCTCCATGTGAGAGAGGCTGGTCAATAAACGCAGCCGCAAAGCCCGGATCATTTGTATTGACCCAATGCCCAAAACCAAAATCAGAACGGCCATAGAGACCGCCACTACTTTTCCCGATTTCACCAGATCGGCATAGATTTCTGAGTCATCCTCTTTCGTCAGCAAATACCAATCTGTGTGAGGGATTGGAGCGACCACTGCCACCACTTTTACCCCACGATAGTCGATCCCTTCAATCGGCCCAGTCTCTCCCCGAATTGCTCTGGCGGCTGGCAAATCCGGGGAATTGATCGAGAAACGTTTTTTCAATGCGGCCTGCTCGGCGAAACGCAAATCGCTCAAGAACAAAACATCCTGTCCTTCTTGACGGAAGAGGAGCGTCTCTGCGGAATCTGTTTGCACTGGCAGATTCTGGATCAACGGATAGAGATAAGTACGTGGGTTTACTCTTAGAATAACAAACGCCTGGGATTTTCCATCGCCGTTCTCATCTAAGATCGGAATCAAAACGTCCATGCGGATTTGATCTTCACCAGCGAGAAAATGTAGATCCGAAAATTCAACCTGGGGAGCCTGGATTTGTTCTGTCTCAAAATGGATATCTTCATCAAGAAGTGGCTCGGGATGCCGGGTATCTTGCAATAGAATTTTGCCCTCTGGCGACAGCAAAAAATAAGTGGTGTAGCTATAAGCCGCCCGAATAGTCTCGAGGTAAGTACTGATATCTTTTACTGCTGAAGAATCATAAGGGAAATCAATTACTCGCCCGACTTTAACGCGAAACATTTGGTTGTTCGCAATTACACTGGCATCTCCTTGCCGTTCTTGGTACCAGGTTTCAATCTGATTAATCTTTGCTGAATTGATTGACATCAATTCGTTCTGTTTCTCTTCGCGAACGAGTTGAAATTGATTGACGTAATAAGAGATTGCCACAAAACTGGCAAAAACCAAAAAAGCCACGAACAACGCCAGTAATCTGAATACATCGCGGTGGTATCGTGTATAGATATCGGATGAAGACTTATCGTACGAGCGGCCTTTTTCCTTCAAATTTACCTCCCGTAACCAATTGGAAAGGAAAAGGTACTCTCAGTATACAAAAAAACGGGATTTATTCAATCAAATTTCTTTTCTATCAAAAACTGCTATTTCTATTACTTAAAGAAAGGGCTATGATCTCTCCACAAACCACGTTGAGCAAAGCAGTGAGCGAAGCAGGGAAATCACTCCCCGGCAAATTTTCACTGATTCTCCGCTCAGGAAACCCCTCAGGGACGAAAATACAGGTCCTCTTCTCGGCCTGCAAAGAAGCGACCCATTGGCCGGGAAGTTCGCCCATAATGATGCAGGCTGATGCTGGAATCAGGGGAATATCCTCCACCGGATACCACCCGACATTCGCTCCCAGCCAGGATTGCAACTTTTGCACGGTAAACTGGGCCGCAATCTGATTGAGGCCCACCCCAATCAATTGCAGGTGAGTACAGCCAGATAAAAGCTTTTCCCACTCCCCGGTCAAATACTCCAGACCATCCACCTGCAACATCACCCGTTGACGAAACTTCTTAAAGGAATCTGCCCAATCTGTCTGGCCGTTTCTCGTCCACTGATGTGCCAGCCCCCAAAGGAAAAGCCCAAGCGAGACAAAAGGAAGGCTGCCCTGCCACCAGGGCTCAAACGGGATCAGCGGGGCCGTTTGCGTTTTCTCTTCTGGCACTGCCCCACCCAGCCAAAAGAGTCTATCGACAAAATCTGTGTGCAATTCCGCCGACGAACCAGAACCCAGATAAAGCACCTGATCGTATCGACTCCGCAGCACTGCCGGCCAGTTCATGACCTCCGCAATACACGCTGCCTGAGCATCGATCCCCTGTTCGCGGAATACCTGCGCGCCATATCTGGAAACAAGTTCGCCTTCTTCATCAGAAAGCAAAAGAAAACGACCGTTCGGAGAAATTCGCTTAAGCCGGTCCCGAACTTCATTGCCTTCCAGACGTTGAGAGACTTCAGGCAAAGCAGTAGAGAGCTGCCTGAGTTCCTGCAACAAGTCTTGCGAAATGGGAAAAGAAGAAATTCCGCGCATCGGTTTCCCTGAAATGACTGGCCTCAGATTGGGATATAATGAGTCTTCCTTGAGGTCACCTATGGATGAACAATCTCAACCCCAATTAGAATTTCCGCTTCTTTTCCCGTTGCGGATCATTGGTGAAGAAGCGGAAGATTTCGAAGAATTCGTTCTCGAGATCGTCCGCCGGCACGTACCCGACCTGCTTTCTGAAAACGTCGTCAGCCGCTTGAGCCGTGAACAACGCTACCGTTCCATCTCTGTCGAGTTCATTGCACAAAACCGTGCGCAGGTAGACAATCTCTGCCAGGAGCTTTCTCAGCACAAACGCATCAAAATGCTCTTGTAAAGGCCAGGTTACCTGGCCTTTTTTGTTTCGTGCCCGCCAAAAGCATTACGCATGGCAGATAGTAATTTTTCAGAAAATGGAGCCGCCTGACGAGAACGAATACGACGCTGCAGTGACAGCGTGATTACCGGAGCCGCCACGTCCAGATCGATGGCCTCGGCTACCGTCCAGCGCCCCTCGCCAGAATCTGGTACATAGGCTTCGAGATCATCCAGCGTTGGATCCTGAGCCAACACCCCGGCAGTTAAATCGAGCAGCCACGAACGAACAACGCTGCCATAGCGCCAGATTTCTGAAACCTGATGCAGATCCAGATCAAAGTCTTTCTTCTCGTGCATGATTTCGAAACCCTCTGCATAGGCCTGCATCAAGCCATATTCGATACCGTTATGCACCATCTTGGTGAAGTGGCCAGCACCAGCCGGGCCTACCCGTCCCCAACCCTTATCCTTGGCCGGAGCCAGCGTCTCGAAAATCGGGGTCAGACGATCGGTAATGGCCTTATCCCCGCCCACCATCAGGGCATAACCTTCTTTCAGGCCCCATACCCCGCCGCTGGTGCCCACGTCAACGAAATGCAGGCCTTTCTCTTCCAGCTCACGGGCGTGGCGCAAAGAATCCTTGTAATAAGAATTACCGCCATCGATAATAATATCCCCAGGTTCGGCCTCCTGGCTCAGAGCAGTGATGGTCATATCCGTGATCTTGCCTGAAGGCACCATCACCCAGAAGACGCGCGGCGCAGCCAGCTTTTTCACCGCTTCAGCCAGCGTATTTGCCCCTTCCGCGCCAATCGCCACTGCCTTTTTCACGGCATCTGGGGAAACATCGAAAGCCACCACCCGATGCCCGCCGCGAATCAGGCGTTCGCTCATATTGCCCCCCATTTTGCCCAAACCAATCATTGCTAATTCCATATTGACTCCTTCGTCAATGAAATAAACTGTTTTCTTGAATTATAGCCGAGAACGATGTCCCTTTTGCATAAAAGGCTACAAATCTTATCTAATTTTGACGAATCGGGCTTAAAATGGAAACTTAAGGAGTCAAGTACGATGAGCGAATCTGTCAACTATATCATTTTCGGGGCCTCTGGCGACCTTTCTCGCCGCAAGTTGATCCCGTCTCTTTTTAATCTCTACCGTAAAAATCGTTTGCCGCAATCTTTTCAAATCATTGGCGTTGCCGGCCGACCCTGGAGCAACGAAGATTTCAGACGCGTTTCGCATGAGAGTCTGCTGGAATTAACCTCAATTCAGGCCAGCGAAAGTGAATGGAATGAGTTTGCCGGGCATTTACGCTATTTTTCAGGGGATTTCAATCAACCGGCTACTTATCAGATGATCAAAGACGCGCTGGCTTCCCTCGAAACCCAGGCCAGCAATCACATCTTTTATCTGGCCACACCGCCCGAATATTTTCTCGAAATCATCAGCGGCCTGGCCCAAACCGGGCAACTGGAAGAAACGCACGGATGGCGCCGGGTAGTCATCGAAAAGCCCTTCGGGAACGATCTGGAATCCGCCCGCGCCTTGAACGAAAGCATCCACAAAGTAATGCACGAAGATCAGGTGTACCGCATCGATCACTACCTCGGTAAAGAGACCGTACAAAACATTCTGGTAGCCCGTTTTGCCAACACCATTTTCGAGCCTTTATGGAACCGCAATTACATCGACAGCGTGCAGATCACCGTGGCCGAGACCGTGGGCGTGGAAACTCGCGGCAAGTACTATGACAAAGCCGGCGTAGTGCGAGATATGTTCCAGAATCACTTGCTGCAGTTGCTCACCCTGGTCGCGATGGAACCGACCAGTTCCTACAAAGCTGATGCCTTGCGCGACGAGAAAATGAAGGTGCTGAGCGCAATCCGGCCAATCAGTGCCGGGCAGGTACGCGCCAGTACCGTGCGCGGACAGTACCGTGGTTACACCGAAGAACCAAACGTCTCGCCCGTTTCGCAGACCGCCACTTTTGCCGCCATGCGGTTCTACATTGATAACTGGCGCTGGCAAGGCGTCCCCTTCTACCTGCGTTCCGGCAAGAAAATTGCCCAAAAGAGCAGCGAGATCATCATCCAGTTCAAGACCGTGCCTCACCGCATCTTCCCCATGCAAAAAGATTTCAATGCCTCGTCAAACGTACTTTCGCTGTGCCTGCAGCCCAACGAAGGCATCCATTTACGCTTCGAAGCCAAGGTTCCTGGCACGCTGGCAGAAACGCGTTCCGTCAAAATGGATTTTGCCTACCAGGATGAATTTGGCAGTAATTCACTGCCCGATGCCTATGAGCGTTTGCTGCTCGACGTGAGTGCCGGCGATGCATCCCTGTTTACCCGGGCTGATCAAACCGAATTGAGCTGGCAATTGATCGATCCCATTTTGCAGGAATGGCAAGGAACTTATGCGCCCCCTCTGGAGGTCTATGAACCGGGCACCTGGGGCCCCGACGCCAGCGTCCGCCTGCTGGGGGACGACAACTGTGAATGGATTCAAGTGTGCGGCGACCAATGTTAAGCAAAAAGCTCTGGCAGAGAAACTCTACCAGAGCTTTTTAGATTGTTTTCTTCTACAATATCTGTTTGTTCAGACCACAGACATCCAGGAATTCTGCCCGCAGCGCCGGGTCGTCGGCATAAACCCCGCGGAAGACCGTCGTGCGGGTCGCGGGAGAAATCTCGCGCACCCCACGCATTTCCACGCACATGTGTTTGGCACGCAATAAAACCGCCACTCCATGCGGCGCCATCAACGCTTCAAGCGTATCGGCGATCTGATAGCCAATGCGCTCCTGCACAGCAAAACGCTTGGTGTATAACCGTACCAGCCGGGTCAATTTGGAAATGCCCAGAATTTTCTCATTGGCGACATAGCCCACGTAGGCTTCCCCATAAAAAGGAAAAACGTGATGTTCGCACAGAGAGTGAAAGTGGATGGGTCCCTCGATCACCTGACTCAACCGGCAATCGGGTTCCCCACGGCATTCCTTGGGGAAGGCTTTGATCAGCTTGGGATCACCATCATAGCCGTTGGTCGATTCGTAAAGGGCTTCGATAAAACGGCGAGGAGTATCGACCGTCGAAGGAGTATCCAGATCCATGCCGAAAGCGGTAAAAATCTCCGCCATGTAACCCTGATATTTTTTCATATCCTCCGGGGAAATCGTTCTCTTATTCAGCTGCAGCAGTTCATCCAGAGAAAAATCATCGTACGATCGTTCATCGGTCATAAAAGGCGTCTCCTTTCGAGAGTGCTTCCTTCTCCTACCCATTGAAGAAAGATTTGTCTTATTATAAACTGGACTGCAGGAATATCCAGTGACTGTAAAAGGTTGTCTCTACCCTTCCAAGCAGCAAAGGAAACTGGTTTACAGGTAAACTTAAGAGTGAAAAAAAGGAGGAATGTATGAAGGTTCTCTTTATTGGCGGTACCGGTATCATCAGTTCCGCTTGCTCCCAACTGGCGCTCGAGCGCGGCATGGATCTGTATCTGCTTAACCGGGGCCAATCAAATCGCCCTATTCCTGCTGGAGCAAGGGTCATTCAAGGGAATATCCGTGAACCCGATACCATCCGCGGATTGATCGCACAGGAACATTTCGACGCTGTCGTGGACTGGGTCGCCTACACCCCCGATCAGGTCAAA
>JAAZOQ010000172.1 GCA_012797695.1 Anaerolineaceae bacterium
CCGCGGGCAATCAGCACCGCCACGAGAATCAGCGCGGCACTCAGTAAAACACAGCCCGCCAAAACAATCGCTAAAATCGAGAGAGTTACTTTTTTGGTCATGTGATTTCCTCTTTATCCGTTTTTCATCGATGAGAGGCAATTGAAAGAATTGCTCCCCCCTGACAACTCGACTGGTCTTCGAATGGAAATAAGTATACCTGATGGCGCAGAAAAACACAGCCATTTCTTGTTATAATCGTGCCCATGAAATATCATATTTGGACAGAAGGCTGCCAGATGAACGAAGCGGATTCAGACCGCGTCGCTTCGGCTCTGGAGCACCTGGGATACACTTACAGTCCCGTCATCGAAGAAGCGGACGTCATTGTGTTGAATACCTGCGTGGTGCGTCAATCGGCCGAAGAGAAAGCCATTGGCCGCCTGACCACGCTTTTACCGGTCAAACGCAGCCGTCCGGACGTGGTCATCAATATGATGGGCTGTCTGGTGGGCATCAAGGGCAGCAACCCACTGCAAAAGCGCTTCCCGTACGTAGATGTTTTCTCTGCCCCCTCTGACCCACGCCCGCTGATCGAATATCTGATCCAGCGCGACACTCATAATGAAGAAGAAGCTGAGACAGCGCGCCGCTTTGCTCTAATGGATGGTGAACTTACCCTGCCCCAGCCCCAGGTTGGGAAGCAAGTGAGCGCCTACATTCCCATTCAATATGGCTGCTCCCACGCCTGCGCCTACTGCATCATTCCCTACCGCCGCGGCATCGAAAAAAGCCGCCCGCCGGAAGACATTCTGCACGAAGCCCGGGCATTAGTGGCCCAGGGAGTCAAAGAAATCACCCTGCTGGGGCAGATCGTTGACCGCTACGGTAAAGACGAACCCTCCTTCCCCAGTCTGGCCCAACTGCTGGCGCAGATGAGCGAGATCGAAGGGCTGGAACGCCTGCGCTTCCTGACCTCGCATCCCAACTGGTGGACGGACGAACTGCTGGAAGCCGTAGCCACTCTGCCCAAGGTCATGCCTCACATTGAGCTGCCCAACCAGGCCGGTGACGATCAGGTGCTGACCAACATGCGCCGCGGTTACAGCGCCGAGAAGTACCGCCAGATCATCCAGCACATCCGCGAACGCATCCCGGGGGTGTCAATCGCGACGGACATCATCGTGGGGTTCCCGGGTGAAACTGAAGAACAATTCATGAATACTTACCAGCAACTGGCCGAACTGCGCCTGGATATGGTGCATCTGGCCCGTTATTCCCCCCGCAAGGGGACCCTGTCAGAACGCACCATGCCTGATGACGTCAGTGACGAAGAAAAGTGGCGCCGCTTCCGCATGGTCGAAAAACTCGAAGAAGAGGTTATGCGCGAAATTCACGCGCGCTACCTGGGGCAGACTGTGCCCATCCTGTTCGAAGAGAAACAAAAGAAGCGCTGGAAGGGACGCACCCCCACCAACAAACTGGTCTTCGTCGAAAGCGATGCCGACCTGCACGGGCAAATTTTGCCGGTCAAAGTGACCTGGACCGGACCGTGGTCCATGCTAGGCGAACTCGCCTGAGCCAATAATGAAAAAGCTGGGGATCGCCCTTCTGACAATTGGCGTGGTGACAGCTCTGGTGGCAGGATATTTTCTCTTCCTCGACCCGGCTCACTCGCGCAACCGCACCCGCTTTGTCGTGCAGTTCATTCGCCACCCCGAAGAACACGCTGATTGGAAGATCACCGCCCTAAGTCGCTGCGGAGACGCCCCTTTTCTCTTCCCGACCGATGGCATGGTCGGCTACCTGTGGAATGACTCCTTTCAAGCCGGGCACCACCATCA
This sequence comes from Anaerolineaceae bacterium, assembly GCA_012797695.1. Taxonomy (GTDB): domain Bacteria; phylum Chloroflexota; class Anaerolineae; order Anaerolineales; family Anaerolineaceae; genus UBA6107. The sequence continues at coordinate 1,824 of JAAZOQ010000172.1, forward strand.
AGGCATCGATATCTTCAGCGGGACCGACGCGGGAGTTACTCCGGTCTATGCGGTTTATGATGGTTACCTGACCCGCCTGGCAGACTGGAAGTCGAGCGTTATCGTGCGCATCCCGACTGATCCGTTGCACCCGGGCACACAGATCTGGACGTATTACACACACATGGCCGACGCGGACGGCAACAGCCTGATCGCGGTACGCTTCCCGGCAGGGAGCAGCGAGGTTTTCGTCCCGGCCGGTACTTTTCTGGGCTTCATGGGGAATTTCTCGGGCACAGCCGGGCAGCCAGTAGGAGTGCATCTGCATTTCTCCATTGTCCGCGACGACGGCAGCGGCCATTTCACCAACGAATTACAGATCAGCAATACCCTTGACCCCAGCCCCTATCTGGGGCTCCCCCTGAACGCGAATGACTCACCCACCCTGCCCATTTTATGCTCCTCCCAACCCTGAACATTTCTTCACATTTAATCC
>JAAZOQ010000021.1 GCA_012797695.1 Anaerolineaceae bacterium
GGGCTGGTCTCGTGGACCACGCGGCACAGCTCTTCCACCGGGTTCTGAACGCCGGTTGAGGTTTCATTATGGACAATGGTGACCGCTTCATAGTGTTTGGCTTTGAGAGCATCACGCAGCATATCGGGGGTGATGGCTTCGCCGTAATCCACCTCAATCTTGTCGGCTTTCTTGCCATTGGAGGTGGCGACATCATTCCAACGCTGTGAAAAAGCGCCGTTCACGCAAGAGAGAACGCTCTCCTGCACGAAATTGCGAATGCCGGCCTCTTGCATGCCCGAACCAGAGCAGGCGCCCTGAAAGATACGGTTCTGGGTGAAGAAGACCTTTTTGGCTTTCTCTTCAGTACGACGAAAGATTTCTTCGAACTCTTTGCTGCGGTGCGGGAGCATCGGCTGAGCCATTGCCGCCAATACTTCCGGCGCCACATCAACGGGACCCGGCACAAACATATGAGACATGACACTCTCCTTGTATTGAGCTGCAAGAATCAACCCGGGGGATCCCCGGGGGAATGCCTAGCGCAAGAAGAACGAGAGGACCACCAGAATGACGACAAAAGCAACCGCCAGGTAAGCGATGCGTTTCAAATCCTGCTTCACATAGGTGTAATCAGGCTTGAACTCATTCGAGAAAGTGCGGGTAGCAGCAGAGCGAGTGGAAGCTGCAACCGACTGACCGGCGGAGCTGGTGGAAACTGAACGACGTTTGGTCTTATTTGCCATTGAAACTCTCCTTAAGAGAAGTATTTACCTTAAACTCAATTTTGTAAAGCTGCCGTGACCACGATCCTTTTATTATCTACGCGGTACGGGTAACACGAAACCAGTGTCAGTGTGGCAGTAGAAGTCGAGTTCATCACATCCACCCGAGTGGGTTCGACGATCTCGCTGCCGGTCACCACGTAAGTATACGCCCGTGTGGCCGTATACACCACAATCTGATCTCCGTTCTGCAACTGGTCGAGGTCGCGGAAAATCTCACCAAAAATATCATTGTGAGCCGAAACGACCAGGTTGCCGGCCTGCCCGGGATCTGCCGTGCCAATGTGCTGACCAATCCCCTTCTTCAATTGCTCCCAGCCATCACCCTGAACCACCGATTGATCAACGCCAATGGCAGGGATCTGCATGCGAATGGCCTGCTGCGGGCTGGCGGTTGGCGCCGGGATGTTGGCCAGGCTCTGCATGAGCGGGCGCAAGTGCTCCGGGATTTCCGCTTCGTTGAAAGTGACCTCGCCGCCATCCACCGGAGGCGTGTGTCCGCCGGGGAGCACCACCGCCGTAATGAGCGCGGTTGGGGTCAGTGTGGGCAGTGTATTGCTGGTCGAGTACTGGCGGTTGAGATTATTGAGCAAAAAGATGCCATAAATCACAATGCCCACCACGCCCAGCATGGCTACCACCTCGACCGTCAAGAGCAGGCGATCCAAACCGCGGCGCTGACGTTCTTCACTGCGGCTGCGCACAGTCGGAGCTGGGGCAGCGGCCGGGATCGATTCGGGTTCTGAGGATTCGTCGTCCACCGGGACGATACGTCCGCTGCGGCGATAGGCTTCGATACGAGCTTCACGGTTCTTGCGATTTTTTTCAACCAGCAAGTGACGCAATTCTTCGGTTGAAAGCTCTTCGGGCGAACGCTGCCGTGGCATGATTATCCTCTTTCTGCCGGGAGACCTCGGCATTGATTATAACCGATTTCACCGCGGCGCAGAGGCAGCAGGTTCGCCCTTCATTTACTCCGATTACGGAGTTGGCGTATAGGTCACCACAATAACCTCAGGGGGACCACTCGTGATCTGATTATCAGACATCGTCAACTGATCGACCCAGGACTCAGGATCGCTCAGAATACCGGCTTCCATGCCCCAGAAAGTATTGCCAGTGATTTCGGGATGAGCCGGGCTGCCGATGATCAGCGCATAAGCTGCGGATGAAACCGTGTTGCCCTTGACGATACCGGCGGACTCATCCGCAAAGTTTATACCCGCCCGGTAACAGTCGGTGAGCGTATTCTCGGTGATCGTGGGAATCGCCTGATCCGCCACCCCGATGCAAACATCCAGACCGCTCAAAGTATTATTATGAACATTGCCGGTACTGTCATCCACCAGGGAGATGCCAATACCCGTCATCGTCTGTCCATTAGAGATGGTATTTTCGCTTAACTCTGGTGAAGAAGTTTTCATCAGGGTGATTCCTACACTGGAGAACCCGCTGATGTCGTTCTTCTCCGCCAACCCGGTGGCACTCTCGCCATACGAAATGCCGCCCAACATGCCGGTGAATTGATTGCCGCGAATGGTGGAATGGCTATTGCCGGCGGCGTTCACCCCCAACGCCCCCTCTCCCCCAATAAAAGTATTGTCGGTAATGCTCGCCTGTGAATCGTCGAAGAGAGAAATATCCGTCTTGCTGGCATTCACGGTATTGCCTTCGATGGTACCGGTAGCATTCTCAAGCAACGTGATCGAGGAATAATTATTTTCGATCGTACTATTTCGAACGGTCACCGTCGAACTGCCATGAGCATAGACCCCCAGATAGGAATCAATGACCTGGCTATTTTCGAGGACCAGTTGCGAAGTTTCTGAAAGAAGGATGCCGCCTGGAACGTAATCCGGTTTCTCGGCGGGAGCACCGGCTTTATTGCCCGCAATGATGCTGTTGCGGATGGTCACCTTTGCATCATTGACAATCTGCATGGCGCCCATGTGCTTGCCTGAACTGCTCAAGGTGGCTCCCTGCAGTAAGCAGTCTTCCATCTCCAGATTGCCCGAATTCACCAGAATGTTCCCGGCCGGATCGCTGCCAACGTAAGACAACGTCAGCCCCTGCAAGCGGAAAGTGCCTGAGCCAGTGAAATCGATCATCATGGCCGCATCCACGCTCGGCGCCGCCGCCGTGATAATGGTCGCATCACGACCCGCACCCACGATGGTAAGTGATTTCTCGAGAGTGAAACCGACAGGCAGGGCGAAAGTCCCGGCGGCCAGGGTGATGGTGTCCCCGTCTGCAGCGCTGGCAATGACCGCGGCCAGGTCCACGTCGGGGGTCAGCCCCACCGCTGTGGGGGTTGGCAGGGGAGTTTGAGTCGCCGCTGGGGTAGACGTTGCCGCCGGGGCAAACAAAGCACCCCCAGAAACCAGAGCGCGAATACCAAACACAAGCGCCAGGACAGCCGCCAAGCAGGCGGCAATGATCAAAATTAGAAAGCCGGGTTTGAGTGTCGAGATCCGCGGCGGTGGCGGGGGTAATTTCGCGCCACAGGAGGAACAAAATGTCGCTGTCTGCGCATTCTGCTCTCCGCAATTTAGGCAGGAGATCTTTGCCATCTTCTTTTCCCTCCAGTGTTATTGAGTTGATCAGTAAAAAATGGAACGTATAGATAATAGCGTTAATCGACAAAAAATACCAGAAGTTTAAACGCCTGAATTGCGCACGCCTTTTCATGCTAAAATTAATCTATTCTAGTTAATAAGGAACAATATTTTATGCAAAAGAATTATTTGATCGACATGGACGGCGTTCTGGTCAAGGGCAAGATCCTGATCCCGGGCGCCGATGAATTTATCGACCGTTTGAAAGCAACAAACACCAAATTTCTGATCCTGACCAATAACCCGATCTATACCCCGCGTGATCTGGAACACCGACTGAAAATGACTGGTCTGAACGTGCCAGCAGAAAACATCTTCACCTCGGCCATGGCCACCGCGCGCTTCTTGCAAAGCCAGCGCCCCAACGGCACTGCCTTCGTCATCGGTGAATCCGGGTTGACCCAGGCCCTGCACGAAGTGGGCTACGTGCAGACCGACATGGATCCCGATTACGTGGTGTTGGGAGAAGTGAATACCTATAACTTCGAACAAATCACCCGCGCCATCCGCTTGATCAACGATGGAGCGTTGTTCATCGCCACTAACCCCGATGCCACCGGTCCACTCGAATCGGGTATCGTGCCCGCAACCGGCGCCATGGCTGCCCTGATCCAGAAAGCCACCGGCAAAGAAGCCTTTTTCGTGGGCAAACCCAACCCGCTGATGATGCGCAGTGCCATGCGCTACCTGGGCGTCCATTCCGAAAACACCGTCATGGTAGGAGATCGCATGGATACCGACGTGGTGGCCGGCGTGATGAGCGGACTGGAGACCATTCTGGTGCTGAGCGGCGTTTCCACGATGGAAACCGTCGAGCACTTCCCCTACCGCCCGGGGCGCATCATCAACTCCGTGGCCGATATAGAAGTTAGCCCAGACTAATACTTTTTATTAGCATTTTATGGCAAGCGCGGTATAATGGTGCAAAGGATTTGCTTATGATTGCCCATCAAAGTACCGGCGTTCAACGCCGCTTCATCTGGTCGATGGTCTTTACCGGCCTGACCCTAATCGCCGAAGTGATCGGGGGTCTGCTCTCAGGTTCATTAGCCCTGCTTTCGGACGCGGCCCACGTCTTCATGGACATTTTTGCGCTGGGACTGAGCCTGCTGGCACTGAACCTGTCTACCCGGCCCGCGGATGATCAGCACAGCTTCGGCTGGCACCGTCTCGAAGTGCTGGCTGCATTGATCAATGGTGCCACCCTGCTGGTGATCGCCATCGGCATCTGGGTAGAAGCGGTGCAACGCTGGAGCCACCCGGTAGAAATTCGTTCGATGGAAATGTTGATCATCGCCGTCATTGGTCTGGTGGTCAACGTCGTGGTAGCCATTACTCTGGGCGGCCACGATCATCACGACCATGCGCACGAGCATGACCACTCCGCCCACGAAAAGAACCCCATCCGCAAAGACCTGAACCTGAACAGCGCCTTTCTGCATGTAGTCGGCGATGCCATCTCTTCGGTAGGGGTCATCATTGCGGCCATCATCATCCAGTTCACCGGGCTGAACTGGGTCGACCCGCTCATCAGCATCCTCATTGGTGTCATCATTCTGGCCAGCTCCTTCCGTGTGCTCAAAAGCGCGCTGCACATCCTGGTCGAGGGCGTGCCAGAAGGATTATCTGTTCACGAAATCCACGACAGTCTGACCGGACTGCCCGAAGTGGCCAGCGTCCACGATCTGCACGTGTGGAATCTGTGCTCCGGAACTGTTGCCCTGAGCGCCCATCTGGTGCTCAACCCGGCCGGGGAAGCCCAGCCTGACGCCACCATGCGGAACGTAAAAAAGCTACTGCGCGAAGAATACCGCATCGAACACACCACCATCCAATTCGAAGAAACCCCCTGCCTTAACGGCCAGGGGGGATGTAATTGAGCTTTTCTTTTAGCGCAGAATCAATTTGGAGCCACACGCCCGGCAATAAACATCGCCCGGGCGTGCTTTTTTGCCGCACACGTGACAGAAAACTTCAGGCGCGCTGGAAACATTGACGGAACGATCGTTTTCTTCGACCTGCGGCTTCTGGGGGACAGGTTCCACCAGTACCTCCGGCCGGCGCCGGCGCGAGATCAA
>JAAZOQ010000173.1 GCA_012797695.1 Anaerolineaceae bacterium
CCAGCCAAACCCAGACAAAGAGAGTACCCCAATGGGGATCAGCTTCATCCAAAGGAAAAAGGGATTATCCCGCAAAACGATATAGAGTGTTTCGCCAGGAGAACGCCATCTGAATTCGGTCACGCAGAGGTTATGAAAGGTTGCGGCGAACATCTTGAAAATGCGGTCGAGCAGCGCGGATTCCTGGCGTAGTGCTTCCAGATTCGCACGGGAGAGGAACACCAGTACAGCCGGGGTGGTGGTGATAGCGGTAGTCATGCGGCGGGCGGTAAAAAGGGACTCTTCGCCGAAGTGATCGTAGGGGTCGAATTGCTGCAGGGTATGCGGCTGAGCCTCTTTCTTTTTCTGTAACTTGAGGGTTACTTTACCCGAAAGCAAAAAATACAGTGCATTGGCTGGGTCGTTGGCGGCAAAGATTACTGTTCCTGCCGGAACCTGAATTTCTTCCAGCGTTGGCAAAATCAAAGCCAGCGTTTCACTATCCAGATCGCTAAAGGGATAGACTTCTTTTAAGTAGGGGAGCATCTTTTCGCTGATTTGACCCATAGCTTAAGTATAGCTGACCTTTTGCGAAACCTTCACATTTGTGACCCCGGTTATCTGGTAAAATCGAAAAAGGCATATTGCCAGGAGTACAAAAGAATGATTCGTATCAAAAATTTTTCATTGCTGCGCTGGATTTCACTGGCTTTGATCCTGTCGGCGGCACTGATTTTAGTTTATGAGTTGATCAGCTTCAGCCGTCTGCGTTCAGGCTTTTCTCTGGGAACGACCATTGCGGATGTCCCGGTGGGAGGGCTGACGCTGGATGAGGCGGCGGACCGTTTGACGCAGGCTTACTCTGTGCCGGTGGAGCTTCATTATAATGATGCGGTGATCCAGGTAAAACCAGCGACACTGGGGTTCTCGCTGGATCTGAATGCCATGATCACGGCGGCTGACCAGAAACGCAGTTCCAGCCCCTTCTGGTCTTCTTTCTTCAATTACCTTTTCAATCGTTACCCTGATTCAAGCAGTGTGCCTTTGGTGGCGACCATCAACGAAGATACCCTGCGCGATTATCTGAACAGTGAAATTGCCCCACGTTATGATCAGGCACCGGACGCTTACTCACCGGTACCGGGTGGAACGACTTTCGTTGCCGGGCAGGCGGGTTCGGTGTTGAATGTGGATCGCTCTGTACAATTGGTGAGCATGGCATTGCGCTCCCCGACTTCGCGGATTGTCAATCTTTCGGTGGATAAGGTCGATTCTTCCAAGCCCTCGCAAGAAAATCTCAAAGTGCTGCTTAAGCAGATCATCGATAATAGCGGATTCACCGGTGTGGCGGAAATCTATTTGCTGGATCTGCAAACTCAGCAGGAATTGCAGCTGGCTTATCAACAGGGCGAGGAACTGGCCCCCAATATTGCCTTTTCAGCGGCCAGCACGATCAAAGTTCCCATTATGGTTTCCGTGTTCAAGGATGCCAAGAAACCCATCTCCAGCGAAAATACGGCTTTGCTGGAGGAAATGATCGAAACATCCAGCAACACTGCTCCGGATAAGCTGATGCAAAGCGTCATCGATCCCAACTTGGCCCCGGTCATGATCACGAATGATCTGGAAGCGCTGGGGTTGGAAAATATTTTTCTGGGCGGTATGTTTGCCGATGGCTCTGCTTTGCTCATTTCGCCCAAGACAACCGCGAACCAGCGTACGGATATCAATACCAATCCCGATGTTTACAGCCAAACCACACCGGCGGATATGGGAAGTTTGCTGGATGACATCTATCAATGTGCACAAAATGGAGGGGGAACCTTTGCCGCGGTATTTCCACAACAGATCACTCAGTCTGATTGTCGGACGATGATCCTGTACCTGACGCGCAATGATCAACCGGGCCTTTTACGGGAGGGGTTGCCAGATGGTACCCAGATCGCTCATAAGCATGGCTGGGTGACAGATAATACCACAGATGGGCTGATGCATCTTGTTTCAGATGCTGGCATTGTCTATACCCCGGGCGGTAACTACATCATGGCTGTCTACCTGGCTGATACTCGACAGGTAGTTTGGGATACTGCCAATTATCTGATCGCCAGCCTCTCGAGAGCGGTCTATAACTATTACAACCTCTCCGCCCAATAATTATCGTCGTGCCGAAAGATCTGCACCGCAAAACAGCTCATCTTGCGGGTTTTTTCAGATTCAAGTATAGTCAATTGGATTCGTATCCAGTATCAAGCACTCTGAGGATAAAAACATGGAAATATCTACTCCTGTTAAAGATAACAGCCCCTGGTTAGACAAGCCAGTTTTTTCTTTCTGGCCCAAATTTACCATCGAGCATTTGCTGATTGCGATCATCCTGATTATCGCGGTGATTACGCGTCTGTATAATCTGGGCGCTCGCGACATCAGCTTCGATGAGGTAAATCACGTGGTTCCCTCTTACGAGCTGTATACAGGGCAGGGATACGTGCATAACCCGATCACCCATGGACCGTTACAATTCCATTTGATCGCGGCTTCGTATTTCCTGTTTGGAGACAGCGATTTTTCGTCGCGCATTCCCAGTGCTGTCTTCAGCATTTTAACCATCGCTTTTATCCTCTTTGCCTTCAAGCGTTATCTGGGCAGAGTGGGCAGTCTGGTGGCTGGCACACTCTATTTGATCTCCCCCATGATCCTGTTCTATGGCCGTTATGCTCGTGATGAAGCTCTATTGGGCTTGTTTGGGGTGATGCTCTTTTTCTACGTATTTTTCTACCTTGAGAAAGGGCGATCATCTACTCTTTTAGTCATTGCGGCACTTCTCTCACTGCAAATGACCACCGAAGAGACCGCTTACATTTACATTGCGATTCTCTTGATCTTTCTTGGGGTACTCTTTCTGGAAGACGTCTCACGAAAACACTGGCGTCGACGCAAGGATAAGCAGGCATTTTCTTTTGCAATGGCCGCATTGATCTTGCTGGCCGGGCTGGGAGTGGCTGCCAGCGCCATGGAGGCCAAGGCGAATTCCACCACACAGCCTTTCAAATCAACGGCTTTGCAAAGTTTGCTGCCAGTTTATCAGGCGACCTTAATTGCCTGTGTTGCATTGGCAGCAATTGCTCTGGTGGTGATCATCTATACGTTGCTCAAAGGGCTGGGCTGGAACAAGGTTAAGGAAATCCGTTCTTTTGATTTGCTGCTGCTTACCTTCACGCTGATCCTGCCTACACTGACCGCATTCCCGGTCAAGTTCCTTGGCTGGGATCCCATCGATTATTCCCAGGCCGGTTTGATCCATACCTCGATCATTCTGGTACTCATGACCCTGATTGCCATTGTGGTGGGGTTGCTGTGGAAACCTTCTCTCTGGCTGACCAGTGCGGCTATTTTCTATGCTATTTTCACGGTGTTCTATACTACTTTCTTCACCAACGGACAGGGGTTCTTTACCGGTATTGTCGGTTCGTTAGGATACTGGCTTTCTCAGCAGTCGGTTAACCGCGGAACACAGCCCTGGTATTACTACCTCTTCTTGCAGCTCCCGATGTATGACTACCTGGGTGTGGCTGGATTGATCTTGGGGGCAATCTATGCCGGGCGGCACAAGCTGTATTCGATGTTCCCGGGGATCGCCCCGATTGCCCAACCGGCCGAACAGCCCCTGGCAGAAGTAGCGGCAGAACCGATCAACACAGCGGAAACGGAAATTGTCGAAAATGTTGCGGCGGAGGGAGAAGCTCTTTCTGAATCGAGCGGAGAACCAATCGAAATGGAAGAAAACGCTCCGCGGCGTTTGCCTGTGATGGCTTTCTTCGTGTATTTCTCAGTCATGAGCCTGATCGCTTACAGCATTGCCGGCGAAAAGATGCCCTGGCTGACTTATTACATCGATATGCCCATTTTGTTGGGCGCGGGGTGGGGAATTGGCTATCTGATTGAAAGCGTTCCGTGGCCGCGATTGGCAAATCGCAAGGGGCTTTTCGCCCTTTTGTTGGCCCCCATCTTTCTGGTTAGCCTGTTCATGGCAATTGGCATTCTGGTGGGGCCGAACAAGCCCTTCCAGGGGACGACGCTGGACCAGTTACAAACAACCAGTACTTTCCTCTTTTCGGTGTTGGCTTGTGGTTTGAGCGCCTGGGGAGTGCTGGCTTTTCTGCATGACTGGGTTTCGCGTGACCTCTGGCGTCTGGTTGGAGCGGCTTTCTTCCTGGTGCTGGCGGTTTTGACGGCGCACTCTTCTTACCAGGCCAATTACGTCAATTATGACTATGCCACAGAGTTTCTGGTCTATGCTCATGGTGCACCTGGCCCCAAACAAATTCTGAGCCAGGTTGAAGAGATCTCTGAGCGGACGACTGGTGGCAAAGACATCAAGGTGGCTTATTTAGGGGACAATTTGTACCCCTACTGGTGGTATTTCCGCGATTATCCCAACAAAATGTGGATCAAGGATGACGTCTCTAAAGAGCTGCTGAACTATCCGCTGGTGATCGCTGATGACACCACCCTCTCGAAGACACAGTCGATTCTGGGCGACAACTACGTTCAGTACGACTACAAGCGCTTGTGGTGGCCAATGATGGATTATATGAACCTGACCCCTGAGCGGGTATGGAACGCAGTGCGCGATCCACAAATGCTTGAGGCGTTATGGGATATCTGGTTCAACAAAGACTATACTCTGTATGGAACGCTGACAAACAACAAGAATCTCACCGTGGCGACCTGGCAGCCTTCGTCTGGAATGCATTTCTTCATCAAGAAGGATATTGTCAGTCAAATTTGGGAGTACGGTAGCAGCCCGGTGGCCAGTACCACTTCCAACGTGGACCCGTATGCGAATAACTATGTTGAGCTTTCAGCGGACGCTTTCTTTGGGCAGGCGGGTACAGGCAACGGACAATTTGCCGGCGCCCACGGAATTGCGGTGGCGCCAGATGGAACGATCTACGTGACCGATTCCAACAACAACCGGGTCGAGCATTTCACTGCGGATGGTCAATTCATCAATGCCTGGGGCACTCTGGGCAGCGTCGATGAAGGAACTGCCCTGGATGGAACTTTCAAGGAACCCTGGGGCATCGCTGTTGGCCCAGATGGTTCGGTTTACGTAGCGGATACCTGGAATTATCGTATCCAGAAATTCAGCGCGGGCGGCAAATTCCTGGCCAAATGGGGTGTTCCTGGGCAGGGAGAAAGCCCGAATGCGTTCTGGGGTCCGCGCGGAATTGCCGTTGATCTGGTCGGAAATGTCTATGTGACCGACACCGGTAATAAGCGGGTCGTGGTTTTCGATGCCAACGGGAATTACATTACCGAGTTTGGTTCCTATGGTTCTGACCCCGGTCAGTTTGATGAACCGGTTGGAATTGCAGTGGATAACAATGGGGTAGTGTACGTAGCCGATACCTGGAATAAACGCATTCAGGCATTCGCGCCTGATGGAACTGGTAAGGGGTTTACTTTCTCGCGCATGTGGAATGTTGATGCCTGGGATAGCCAATCTACTGACAACAAGCCCTTCCTGGCGGTGGATACAGAGGGGCATGTCTATGCCAGCGACCCGGCGGGTTATCGTGTGCTGGAATTCACCTCAGATGGGCAAATTGTGCGTGTCTGGGGGCAGTATTCTAGTGGTATCGATGGGTTTGGCAACCCGGTGGGCGTTGCCCTGGATGGAGCAGGGCATCTGTGGGTAATGGATTCGACCAATAGTTATGCTTTGCGCTTCTCAGTGGTGGCCTCGAACACGGTGGGCCTGGGTGACCTGCCAGCATTGCCAACCTCCCAAACCCCGCTGAGTTTCGATTCTTCTACCAATACACTGGTGGATGCCGATCATGTCGCCTATTACCAGCTGGACGCCAGCATGAAGATCTGGGTGCCTGTCGTGCCGGAATCCGTCTCGAAGATGTTCAGCGAAACGCTGTATCCGATTCAGGATGCCAATGGTAACTGGACCTTGAAGACGAAGGATAATACCACGGTCTATGAATGGAATGCCAATACACTGACCTGGCAGTTACTGGCGCCAGTTCAAGCCACGACGAAGAATTAAATGCAAACGGCTTGCTCAATCGAGCAAGCCGTTTTTTCTGTTAAGCGGACTTTTTATCATCAACCAGAAAGCGGCTCAAAACAAAGCTGACAATGCTGACAATAATGGCTCCCAGGAAGGCATACCAGAACGGCTGGTTGGGGATGATGAATCCCACCTGGAACGCCCGGCCGATAGCGCCAACGATCAGGAAGAGGATCGTGTTTACCAGTAAAGTGCCCAATCCGAGGGTCACGATCAGCAGCGGACAACTGGCAACCATGAGTACTGGACGGATCAAGGCGTTGACCAGACCGAAAATCAGTCCCAGCGCCAGATAGGCATACCACAGGTTATTTTGCATGAGAATGTGCCCTGAGAGCAAGGCAACGGCCGCATAGAGGGAGACAGCGTTGATAATGACGCGCAGAAGAAATTTTCCCATTTTTCTTTCCTTTCGTTTCTCAATCATATACGCAAATTGGAACAGAAAGTTGTAGCCAGACTCATTGGGGAAGAACCGGTGGAATAGTGTACTCCATCCAGATTAAGGTATTGATCTCTTTCATTCCCAGCGCTTGAAAGGCAGCGACAGCCCGATGAGCCGGGTAATTGACCTGAATACGCAGCGGGTGTAAAGAGCGGCGGGCGATCTTCGACACCAGAGCCGGAATGGCGATCTCTTCATAGGCCGGGGAGGTAGCAATCCACAAGTAGTCTTGCAGCAGATTGATGTTTTCGAGGGTGGCCAGCCCAATCAGCTTTTCTGCCTGGGTAGCCTGCCAAAAGTGCAGAGAATCTCCATTGAGCCAACGCGAAAAATCATTGAAAAAACCAGGTTCCTGTTTGGAAAGCTGGTAGGGGAGAAACCAGCTCACTTTTTCGGGGTAAAGCTGATTGAGCCATTCACGCTGCTGTGACCAGTTTTCTGCTTGGCGGGGGGCGATCTTGATGGCTGGGGTAGTGAGATGGGTCAAATTGGGCGGCCTTTTCTGAATGCCCCAGTTGGTGCGGCGGGTGTATTCCACGAATCCCAGGGATTCATAGAGAGAGATGGCGATTTGATTGTCTTCGCGTACTTGCAGGGTCACAGAGTGCCCATTATGTTCTTGGGCATGCCGCATGGCACATCGAGTCAGCATGCGGGCAATGCCGCGGCCACGATATTCTGGGTCAACGGATACGTTGGCCACAAAGTACAGGTTTTGCCCGTTCTTTTTCATGTAGATCAGGGTTACATTACCCACGATGCGATTATTTTCAACCCAGATATAGCCATGAAAGGGCAGCGGGGAAGTTTCGGGTGAGGTGGCATCCAGATAGTAAGGATCGCCATCGCGGCCAACCCGACGGATATTC
>JAAZOQ010000174.1 GCA_012797695.1 Anaerolineaceae bacterium
CGGTTTTACCCCATTCGAAAAAGTGGGCTTGAAAGTGAACCAGTCCCCCACCTGACTTTCGAATCCATCGTCAATCTGCACCAGTTGCACTGGCAGCCGTTCCTGGCTGGCCAGAATGGAATCAAGGTTGGCTTCCACGTCTTTTTCAGAAAGGTTCGTGTAAAAGTGATACCACGAACACCAGCCGACCGGTGATTCAGCCGGCACTTTGATCTGATATTCGCGCGCCACCGCTTCGAAATATTTTTCCAGCGGTTCGCGGTGATCCAGCAATACCGGTGACACTACCGCCCAGTCGGTCTCAAGGGCTGCGCCGGGGTTTACCTGCACGCCGTCCCCATTAGCCCACATCTTCAGCTGTGGCTGTCCGCGCAGATCAGCGCTGATGGAACCAAATTGCTCTCGTTGTGCCAGAAAACCCAGCACCAGACCATTGCGCGCCTTCTGGTCACTCAATACAGCAAAGAAATCGCTGCTGAAGCAGCCGCGCCGCTGCGGGCGCGGGGTACCGTCGTTGTAGATCATGGGGGCCTGCAGCCCGCCCAACCGCGTCCGCGGCATGCAGCCGTCGCCCCTCACCCAGCCCGCCGGGGACCAGGATTGCCAGCCATTGTGATAGAACCCCATCTCAGCCGCTGCGCGCGCCTGCTGGAACGCCAGAGAACTGCCGGCCCGGGCCGGGTCGATCTCGAGCAAAGTGATCCGATCAACAAACAGGGGCTCTGCCCCCTCATTGAATAGCTTGACCTTCCACAGCGCCAGGGGATATTCCTGCACCAGGGCAAAGGTCAGTTCCGCGCGCACACCGCCAGGGAGATTGCGTACCGTGAAGATCTGGCTTTGCATGGCGCCATGCAGACTGCCTTCTGTCTCCACTTTGCCGCTCTGCCAGCCCGGCCATCCATCAGTCAGGGCCTGGTAGCGGCGTTTCCCCACCCGATATTCCAACCCCAGATGGGCTTTGAGCAAGTTGGGCCATTGGCCTTCCTGTGTCAGGATTGAAAAAGCCCCATTTTCAGGGAAGATTTGAAAGCGAAAAATCGTGTTTTGCAGTTCTGGCATGGGATTCTCCGAATGATGAGATTGGTTTAATCATATCATTCCTTAAGAAAAGAAGAGAGCCTTCCCAGTGAGAAGGCTCTCTGTTTTTTTTGTGTTGATCCAGTTATGCTTTGTTAACTTCGACCACTTCTTTATACCCGGGCAATTCGGTGTACAGTTCCTGTTTGAGCGGGTTGCGTTTGGTCTTGGCCAGGGTAATGATCTCGTATACCAGCACGGCCACGTTCGCAGCCAGAGCCAATCCGCTGACTACCCACAGGGCCACGACATTATGCGAGGATTTCACCGCAAATGTCGAGGTATCTACGAAACTGGGAACGGTCATTACGAACATCATCCAGAAGGCCAGGGTTTGGGCACGATGCTGCAGCCAGGCACCCTTCTTGATGAAGAAAGCCGGGATGGTGCAGGAGATCAGCAGGGCGGCGCCGGCGTAGAAAGCGTGATCTGAAACACAGTTGTACACGTAGGCAAAGTTCCACAGGTCGTAGGCGATGATCCAGAACCACAGCATATCCGGCCACAGCATGTCCTTTTTCTTGTCCTTGCCGATGAAAATGCCCATCCAGCCGGTAATGGTGATGATATTAATGATGCCGGCAATGCCGTTCATGATGTTCCACGGGCCGCCGATGGTGTAGATGCCGTCCACCAGCCCATTGATGCCGAAACACTGAAAATCACGTACCACCGCTTCCATGATGTTGATCGCCAGAATGGCCGGGGGGAACATCAAAGCGAACTTATTTTTGCTCAGTCCCTTGACGAAACGCAGGGCTAAAAAGCCCAGACAGCCCGCCAGCGAGGAGTAGACCTTTACCCAGTGGAACCAATCCCCCACGCTGGAACCTTCGCCGGCAGTAGTTTTCCACACGGTGAAAGGCAGCACGATTGGCAGCACCACGAAGAAGAACAGGGCCACCCACTTGTTCAGCCGGGCCAGTTCGTTGAGCAGGATCAGGCCCGCCAGCACAGCAAACCACATCAGCACAGAGTACCACGGAATCTGTTCGAATAAGAACATTTCTCTAAACTCCCGTTTTAGGATTTGTATCTGCCAGAGGCAGGGAAAGCCGTGTCAAAACGGATCAAGAATTGTGATATTGAAAAATAAAAACATACCAACTGTTAGGTATTTTTTATTATACAGAAGCCTTCTTGCGATGTCAACTGGGAAATTTTCAGGGTAGAATAGAGATATGCAAAAAGACGGCAAACAAAAGATCATCGACGCAGCCCAGCGTTTGATCGCGCGCCAAGGAGTGGAAAAAACTTCAATGCGTGACATCGCCGAAGAAGCTGGTATGACCACCGGGGCGATTTATTACTACTACAAAAGCAAGGAAGAGCTGCTTTACGACGTGATGGATTACGCTACCGCCATCACTTCCAACGTCATGCAGATGCGCAAGATGAGCTCTGCCTCCCCCGATGCCGTGCTGGGCGAGATCGCCCGTCTGACCACCCAGCGTTTGCAGGCAGAAAGTGTACGCCGCCTGCGTTACTATCTGGCTTATCAGGCTGCTCTTGGGGATGAAGCCCTGCGCCACAAGTTTGCTACCGATTACTCCGCTCAGGCACAACGCACTGCCGAGCTTTTTAACTACGTTTTCTCCACTGAGCAATCAGATGAGGATATCTATTTGGCGGTACTGATGGTTGCGGCGCTGGATGGGATCAACTTGCAGCAATTCATTGGGGCATTACCCGTCGATATCGATCACCTTTCCCAGATCTACAATGAATTCTTTGCCGTTTCTATCCCGGCCTTTTTCGCATACATGAAAGAGCACGGTCAATTCCGCTTTCTTACCTCCAAACCTGGCACGGATGCCGCGGAAAAATCTTGAAACGCTATACGCATGATATAATCACCTCATGAATTCAATGGTCGCCATCGATATCGAAACCACCGGGCTGGATTTCCAGCACGATGCGATCACAGAGATTGCCGCGGTGCGCTTTTCTGGCCATCGCGTCGAGGCTGAATGGACCAAGCTGATCAATCCCGGCCGGCCCATTCCCCCCATGATCACTCAATTGACCGGCATTTCCAATGAGATGGTGCGCAACGCCCCCCCGATCCGCGCTGTCACCCAGGAGCTGGCCGATTTCGTCGGCAATGACCCGATTGTGGGTCACAACGTTCGTTTTGATGTCTCCTTTCTGCAAAAACAGAATATTCTGCGTCTGAACCAGACCGTGGATACTTACGAACTGGCGGCCATTGCCCTGCCGGGTAATAGCCGCTACAACCTGGGCACGCTGGGCAA
This sequence comes from Anaerolineaceae bacterium, assembly GCA_012797695.1. Classification (GTDB taxonomy): domain Bacteria; phylum Chloroflexota; class Anaerolineae; order Anaerolineales; family Anaerolineaceae; genus UBA6107. The sequence continues at coordinate 3,336 of JAAZOQ010000174.1, forward strand.
AACCCTGGGGATCATGATCCCCAATTCTCATCGCGCGCTGGATGATGCCCGCCTGGCCCATGCGGTCTTGATTTCACTTTACGAGAAGATTCTGGAGCTGCCGCTGGAATTGCTGGCCGAGATCGTGCGCCTGAGCGAACCGCTCGACTGGGATGGCAGCCTGATGTTCTCGCAAGCGCTGCGCGAAAAAGGCCGCATGCCCATTGAAGCCCGCAAGGTGCGCCAGGATGCCTATGGTGAATTGTTTGGCGGAGCCGCGCCGGCCGTGGCGCCGCTGGTACCCAAAGACGTTCCTGAGCCGATTGACCCCGATGAGTTGGCGGCACTGATCGAGCACGGCGGGCCTTTCTCACGTTACTTCGAAGCCTTCGAAAGCCGCCCTCAGCAGATCGAAATGTTGCGCGCCGTGGCGACCGCTCTTTCAGAAGGCCATCATATGCTCGTCGAAGCTGGTACCGGTACCGGTAAATCTTTTGCTTATCTTATCCCGGCTGTGGAATTCGCTCTCAAGAATTCCACCCGGGTAGTGATTTCGACCAACACCATCACCCTGCAAGATCAGTTGATCAAGAAAGATATTCCTGATCTGGCAGCCGCGCTCGGTAGTGAAGTCCGCGCCACGGTGGTCAAAGGGCGCAATAATTACCTGTGCCCACGCCGTCTCGACGGCCTGCGCAAGAACGGTCCGCAGAGTGCTGATGAACTGCGGGTGCTTGCCAAAGTGCTTGTCTGGCTTTATCTGGGCGGCACCGGGGATCGTTCTGAGATCAACCTCAATGGACCTGCAGAACGCGATGTCTGGAATAATCTTTCTGCCGAGGATGAGGGCTGCCGCGGTGAGGTCTGTCTGGCCCGCACCGGCGGTGCCTGCCCCTTCTACAAAATGCGCATGGCCGCTCAATCAGCGCATATTCTGGTCGTCAACCATGCCCTGCTCCTGGCCGACGTGGTCACCGGCAGCCGGGTGCTGCCCGATTATCAATACCTGATCGTGGATGAAGGTCACCACATTGAATCTGCTACGACCAGCGCCTTGAGCTTTCATATCAATCAGGCCGACTTCGTCCGCCTGCTGCGCGAGATCGGCGGCATCTCCAACGGTTTGCTGGGCCATTTGCTGACGCTGATCAGCCACGGCATGTCGCCGGCGGATTTCGCCGCGCTCAACGAAACCGCCCGCAAACTAACCGATTTGATCTTCCACACCGAAACGGATTTCTCTGACTTCATTCACAGTATGGAATTCTTCATGGAAGACCAGCGCGAAGGCCAGCCCATCAATGGCTACGGTCAACAGGTGCGCATTCTGCCCGCCACCCGCACGCTGCCCATCTGGTCTGAGGTCGAGGTTTCGTGGGATAAAGCCGATGGCACGCTGCGTGCTCTGATCGCTCAGTTGAGTGAATTTCAAAAAACCGTGGTCGATAGTCTCGAAGAGCAAAACGAAGAGATTCAAGATGCGTTGAGCAGCCTGGCTAGTGTCATTCGCCGCCTGAACGAGGCGGAATACACCGTCAATGGCATGGTGTTCAAACCCGATGAAAGTAACGTGTACTGGGCCGAATTGCTGCCGAATAACTTCAAATTGAATCTGCAATCTGCGCCGCTGCACATCGGTCCGCTGATGGAAAAATATTTGTGGAACGAGAAAGCCTGCGTCATCCTGACCTCGGCCACCCTGACCACCCACGGAGAGTTCGATTATCTGCGCAACCGCCTGAATGCTGATACCGCGGATGAACTTGTTCTGGGCTCTCCCTTTGATTACGAAACTTCCACCCTGCTCTACATGGTCAATGACATTCCCGAACCCTCAGATGCCAATGCCTACCAGCGCGGCGTGGAATCTGCCATCATTCGTATGGCAAAAGCCACCAACGGACGCATGCTGGTGCTGTTCACCTCTTATGCCCAGTTGAAACGCACTTCGCAAAGCATTGGGCCAGCACTCGCAGATGCCGACATCCAGGTTTTTGAGCAGGGCGAAGGTGCTTCGACCAACACGCTGCTCGAGACCTTCCGCGACGCCGAGAAAGCGGTCTTGCTGGGAACACGCGCCTTCTGGGAAGGCGTGGATATCCCCGGCGCAGCCCTGTCAGTGGTGGTCATTGCCAAGCTGCCCTTCGACGTCCCTTCTGACCCCATCATTGCCGCCCGCTCAGAAACCTTTGACGACCCCTTCAACGAATACAATCTGCCCGAGGCCATTCTGCGCTTCCGTCAGGGTTTTGGCCGTCTCATCCGCACCCAGTCCGACCGCGGCGTCGTGGTCATCCTCGACAAACGCGTCCTCACCAAGAAATACGGCCGCCAATTCATCGAAAGTCTGCCCACCTGCACTACCCGCGTTGCCTCCGCGGCTGAACTGCCTCAGGCAGCCGCCCGCTGGCTGAATTTGTAACTGTTGAAAAACAATTGATTTTCTGGATTTTCCAGAGCTATCCCCCATCCCAGTGTTATTCCCCTGCTGTTTCGCAATTACTGAACGTATTACTGCCGGCTCCGCCCAGGCACACGTCTGTTCCCTCGCCGCCGTCAAGTTGATCATCTCCGCCGCCGCCGAGAATACAATCATTGCCACCCCCGCCATCGATTGTGTCAGCACCGCTGCTGCCCAGAATGAGATCATTGCCGGCTGTTCCGGTGATCGTTCCCGCACCGGTCACCACGTTGGTCAGCATCAGCCCGGCACACTCCGCCGGGCGCAGCTCTTCAGCGGTCACGGGAGCATATTGATCACCTACGTTGGTTTTGGGCAGGTCAAGACCCGCCGCGAATGCCTCCGCAACGCTAAAGACAATCAGCACCACGGTTACCAGCAAAATGAGCTGCACAAAATGTCGAGGTTTCATCGTTTTTCTCCTTCAAGAGGCTCAGTTACTTGTCGAGTCGGCCCTTTCCCGAGACGTAACGATAGACTGTGTCGTTGACCCGCACCAGATAATAAAAGACGGAATCCTGCCGTTCTACCCGTACGTGCATGATCATCACGTTTTCGCGTTCAGCCAGCTTGACCAGATCCTCGATGGTTGCTACTTCGATCACGGAAGAGAGGTCCCCCAGACCGCGGTCGCTGACGTCGATGATCAGACCGCCATATTTCAACTGGATCAAGGCTGCCTGGCTGTTCTTCGAAGTACCGCGGAAATACAGATACAGGGCAAGCAATCCCAACAAGGCCAGCAAAAATCCCGCCACCGCGAGAACGCGCATCCCGGCAACGGTAACCTTTGCTCCCAGAACGGACATCGTGTTGGGTACCCGGTTGGGGTTCGTAATGGATCCGCTCTGCACGGTCTGCAAAGGATTTGCCTGCGTGGTGCTTTCCTCGACGAAGAAATGCAGGCTGTCGAATCGGAAAGTAAGTTCAGGAGCAAAAACGGTACTCAATGGCTGACCAGAAATCTGCCCATTCACCGTCACCCGCGACACAATCTCCAGCGAATAGACGTTGCTCAGGCGAAACCCGGTCTGTTGCTCCATGCTGGCTACCAGCGCTTCGACCTGGCACAGATCGATGGAGGTCGAGTTGGAAAATGGGCTTTCGCTAAAAGCGGTTTCTGAGGTCAACGGCAAAGTTCGCTGCCAACCACTTTGTTCATCTTTCACCAGCGCGTAGAATTGCTGGCTGCCGGTCAGAGCTTCGACCTGATTTCCTTCCAGGATATAGTTGAAGCTTAGATTGAGATTGCAGGTCAGCTTCGTAAAGATCGGATCCCCCGACTGTACTGAATCCGTATCGTAGATGCCGGATGTTCCAGCCGCCATGTAAGAAAAGACGCCGGTTTGAGTGTAAGGAATTCGCTCCGCGGTGCGTAAAACAGGGCGAATGAAAGCGATGATGCCTAGAATAAGAAAAAGGACCGCCAGTATTCCCAGCGTCAATAAAGCTGCTTCAAACCACCCTCCCCACGCAAAATTCGTTTTCTTTTTCTTCTTGTTTTTAGGCGCCTGCACGGCCACATCCAACATGAAAACACCTCCCAGCAAACCTGCCACGAACGCCGCATGCAGCGGCGTACGTATCCACTCCACGATTTTTCCCGCCTGCGGCACGTACAGCCAGGCTTTGCCAATGATTTCTTCTGGGGTAGGCTGATAAGCATCCACCCACGAGTTGTTATCCCCTTTAACGAGAAACCGGTCCTCCATGCTTTGGACAATTCGGTGAATCACGTAAGTTCCAGTTTCCGCATCCTGATAGGTGACAATATCACCAGTCTGATAAGCGTCTGCCTGCCGAATGATCACCAGATCGCCCAGGTGAAATACGGGCTCCATACTGTTTCCGTTGACCATCACGTAAGCTACCTGCCCGCCCAGTCCCATCGGTGCCAGCAGATACCAGACACTCGCCAGCACGGCAAACAAAAACAGGTTTGCCAGAAGCGTCGGGAATCTTTTGCTGTGATTGACGCGCAAAATTTGACTACTCATTCACCGTAATTTTATGATCTCATATTTGTTCTAAAAGAAAGACCTTTTAACTGAGTTAAGATAAGACCCGGCGAAGCCAGGTCTTATCTTCTCAATTGATGGTCGATTCAAGCTTTATTCAGCCGGATCGGTGGTGCTGCTGGCCACCACGTTCAAAGCAGTGATATCTGCCACTGCCAGCGTCCCATAGGTGCAGGTCGCCGACATAGAAGGTGCAGTCCCTGCGGTCAGGGTGCAGTTCGTCCAGGCACCCCCAGCAGCAGTCTGGACCTTTACCAGCGCTGCTACCACCGAGCCGCTGGTCGGGGCAATGTCGAACTTGATTGCATCCACCATTGTGGGGTCCGTGGCATCCAGGTCATACACGATATTGCTCACCGTGTAACCAGAAACCGTCGAA
>JAAZOQ010000175.1 GCA_012797695.1 Anaerolineaceae bacterium
TGAAGGGCTGCCGATGGCGCGCCTGCTGACCACCTTGCTGGCAGCAATGAAGCACGGCAAGATCGCTTACAGCCTGACCACGCGCGGCTTTGTGACTGATCTGCTCTTCCGCCTCACCGGCCAGCAGGACGAAGCCTCCGCCGAGGCACACCCGAACACCCCTTCCCCGGACGCTTACACGGCACCGATCGAACTGCTCACCCCGCGTGAGATGGAGGTGCTGCGCCTGGCTGCCAGCGGCCGTACCAATCAAGAGATCGCGGCCGAACTCAGCCTGTCGGTCAACACCGTCAAACGCCACCTCAATAATATCTTTCTCAAACTGGGTGCCACCACGCGCACCCAGGCCATTGCCCTGGCCCACCAGCAGGGCTGGCTGCATTAAATTTCCCCTCTTAACACCAAAATAACACCTTCAGGCGAGCCGCATCTCGACTGATTCAGGTATCCTCACTATCAGTGGTACTTCCTACTGTTCGTGTCGTACTTTATTGATAGCGAGGAGCAATATGCAGATCATCTTTCTTTCGGATATCGGGACGGCCATCGCCGATGTGGTGGCCTGGATCATTTTCCACCTCAGCATTGGCTACTGGAGCTCCAGACTGCCGCTGAGCTTTTTCAACCCGAATAAGCCTCTCTATCAGACCTATAAATGGGAAAAGGGCGGCGAAATCTACCAGAAGATCTTTCACGTGCGTGCCTGGAAGAAGATCATCCCCAGCGGGGCCGCACTTTACCGCGGTGCCTTCCGCCTCAAGAAGCTGCCCAACTTTGATCTGGAGTACCTGCGCCTGTGGCTCAAAGAAAGCTGCCGGGCGGAATTCTGCCATTGGGTCATGATCTTGCCGGGGTTTCTCTTCTTTCTATGGAATAGCGTGACCGTGGGCTGGTGGATGGTGGCCTACGCAGTCGCCAACAACCTTGTCCCCATCGTCATGCAGCGTTACAACCGTCCACGGGTGCGCAAGATGCTCGCCCAAATCGAAAAGAATCTTACCGAAAAACAGGAGTCTTATGTCCAGTTCGAACCAGCCCAGGCGCTTTCTCATTCTTACCGGTGATGCCGGGTTTGGGCACCGCAGTGCCGCCCAATCCGTCAGCAACGCTCTGAAAGAACTCTACGGTGAGAATGCCATCACCTCGATCGTCGATCCCGTCATCGAGCGGCCTTCCCCGAGCGTACTGCGCCGCTCACAAACCGATTATGACAAGAACGTCCTCAACAATCAGGACTTCTACCGCTTCACTTACGAGATCAGCGACTCGCGTACTGCCAGCACGATGGTGGAAGGCGCGCTGGCCATGCTGCTGCATAAGAACATGCAGGAGGTCATCCAGGAGTTTCAACCGGATGCGGTGCTCTCGACGCACCACATGTTCAATCCGCCGCTGGGGACATACCTGTACACCCATCGCCTGGATACGCCGTTCTACACGGTGGTCACCGATCTGGCGGACGTGCACGCGCTGTGGTTCCATCCCTCCCCGGACCACTTCTTCGTGGCCACCGACTCGGTGCGCGCACAGGCGCTGACCGCGGAAATCCCAGCCGAGAAGATCAGCGTCAGCGGCATCCCGGTGGATCCCCGCTTCGCGCACCCTTCCAAAGAGCGCACCCTGCGCCGCTGCGTCATGGGGCTCGAACCTGACCTGCCTACCCTGCTCTTCGTCGGCAGCAAGCGGGTCAACGGCATACTTGAAGCGCTCGAAGCACTCGAAAATTGCCCGCATCCCTTCCAGGTGCTGGTCGCTTCTGGTGGAGACGAGACGCTCTACCAGTCGGTCACCAGCCGCAACTGGAAGTTCCCGCTGCATTGCGAGAAGTACGTCAGCGACATTCCCGACTGGATGAACTGCGCGGACGTGCTCATTACCAAAGCCGGCGGTCTGATCGTCAGTGAAGGTCTGGCCGCCGGTCTGCCCATTCTGCTAATCGACAATCTGCCCGGGCAGGAAGACGGCAACGTACGTTACGTGACTGAAAATGGGGCCGGCCTGCGCGTCGAAAACGAGATTGAACTGCTGGCCGTGCTGAAAGCCTGGCTGCAGCCGGGCAACCCGGCGCTGGCCGAAGTGGCTGCCCGCTCGCGCGCCCTTGGTCATCCGCGCGCCGCGCTCGACGTGGCGGAAGCGCTGTGGCAGATCTCTGCGCAGGGCATTCCGCACCGTGTAGTATTGCCGCAGCCCAACTGGCTGGCGCGGGCTCATGAACGAGCAGATTGAATCAAAAACCAGCGAGAATCAGGGCAAGATCGCTCGGTTGATCCTGGCAGTACTCCTGATCGCAGCAGCCACTCTGGTAGCCCTGCATCAGGATACCCACAAACTGCAAATCTTCCTGAAAGAGTACGGCCGCTGGAGCGCGCTGGCCTGTGTTTTTATCTACGCGCTCCTGGGTGCCACCCCGGTGCCTTCCGAACCGATCACCGTGCTGCTGACCACCCTGTTTGGCCCGTGGTGGACGGCGCTGATCGCCACCGTGGGCAATACGCTGGCGGCCCTGATCGAATTCTTCATCGGCGGGCGCATCAACGACCTCTCCGATTTCGAAAAGCGCAAGGCCAAACTGCCCTTCCATCTGGGAAAATTGCCCATCGACTCGCCGGCTTTCCTGCTGATCGGACGCATGCTGCCCGGCTTTGGCCCCAAATTCGTCAGCGTGGTCAGCGGCGTGTACCAGGTGCCGCTGTGGACCTATTTATGGACAGCTGGCCTATCGAACGCCGTAGGCGCCGTGGTGGTGGCGCTGGGCGGCTACAGCTTGCTGCAGCTGCTCTAAAGCAGTGGCCCCGCGCGTACATCCACGCAGGTCTGCTTAACACCAAAATGATCCTTTTGCAGGAAGCCAGCCCCCTCCTTTCGGCCTAAACTGACACTGAAATCATTTGCATCATGGAGGAAAAATGAAGAGCACTCAACATGCAGAGATTCATTCTGAATACGGCGGAGAAATGGACGCCTTAATGAACGAACTGATCAACTCCGGGCCAAAACTGGCGCACAACCCCATCCTGCGCAAATCGGCTCTGGCCATGGCAGAACACTGGGTCAAGAACAACGCCAAGAAACGCCACCAGAGTGACCCCAACCACACTCCCAGCGGGGTGATCGACGATCAGGAAGCCATGACTTTAGCCATCCTGCGCTCAGTAGAACGCGCCTTGACCGAATTCAACATCTCAGATGCCACCTACCGCGAGGCCAGTGAAATTCTGGGCCGCGACCTGCTGGTCGAAAAGAAACCGCGCATGGAAAAAGCTGCCCAGTTCCGCGAGAAATACGGCTTCCCGCAGCCCTCCTTCCTCACCATCAGCCCATCGAAGGTGTGCAACCTGCGCTGCGTGGGCTGCTACGCTGACGCGGATGCCAGCCTGCCCCATCTCGAATGGGACGTAGTGGACCGCATCGTCCAGGAAGCCCACGACATCTGGGGTACCCAATTCATGGTCATCAGCGGCGGTGAACCGCTGGCTTACCGTTCGCAGGGCAAGGGCATCCTTGACCTGGCCGAAAAACATCAAAGCAGCTACTTCTTGATGTACACCAACAGCACCCTCATCACTCCCGAAGTGGCCGATCGAATGGCCAATCTGGGCAACGTGCTGCCGTGCATTTCTCTGGAAGGTTGGGAAGCTAGCACCGATGCCCGCCGCGGCAAGGGTGTTTACCAGAAGGTCATGGACGCCATGGACCTGCTGCATGAGAAAGGGGTGCTCTTTGGAGTATCGCTGACCGCAACCCGCCAGAACGCCGAAGAAATCCTCTCGGACGAGTTCATCGACTTCCTTTTCAACGAAAAGCATGCCCTGCTGGCCTGGATCTTCCAGTACATGCCCATCGGCCGCTCCTATACTCTGGATCTGATGCCTACTCCCGAACAGCGGATGTGGATGTGGAAGCAATCCTGGAAGATCATGCGCGAGAAGCGCCACTTCCTGGCCGACTTCTGGAACCACGGCACCGTGGTAGACGGCTGCCTCTCCGGCGGCGGACACGGCCGCGGCGGCTACTATTACATCGAGTGGAACGGCAACGTGACCCCCTGCGTCTTCGTTCCGTACTCCCCAGTCAACATCAACGAAATCTATGCCCGCGGCGGTACGCTTAACGACATCTACAATGAACCTTTCTTCGATAACATCCGCCGCTGGCAGGCCGAATGCCATACCAGTAACCTGCTGGCGCCCTGCCTGATCCGCGACCACAATTCCTTCCTGCGCGATCTCATCCGCAAATATGAGAGCGAGCCGATCGACGACAACGCCGCCTCCGCCATTCAAGACGCTGACTATGCCGCCGGGCTGGACCACTACGCCGCGGATTACTCCGCCCTCTCCGGCAAAGTATGGCAGAAATATTACATCGACGGGCAGCCCATCAACGATGAAGACTTTCAGAAGCTGCTGGATGAATCAAAATCTGAAAAAGTAGGAGCCTGATTTTCACGTATGCCTTCCCTGCTGTCATACCGCTTTGAGCGTCTGCTGCACGAGAAACTCCCTGCTGAGAGATCCACCTGCCATTTGCTGGCCGTGACCCTCTACGTGGAGAATCCCGAACAAGAAAAAATCTTCTACACGCAACTGCTTGGGTGTCTCCCCCGACCCGAAGCAGAAGATGCGTACAGCTTTACTCTGGCCGACGGCCTGCACCTGATCCTGGCGCCGGCCGCCCCAGACGCGGCTACCTCCAAAGCAGCCCTGCAGCCGCATACCGGCCAGGTCAAACTGGACCTCGAAGCCACTGAATTGATGTCCGCCTGGCACGCGCTGGTTACTGCGGCCATCGACAAAGGGAAGGAACTTTATTCGCTGGGCAAGCAGCAAATGCTCAAGGCACTCTCGCCTACCGGTCTGCTGCTGTGTCTGCGCCAGAAAATCCTGCAATGACGAAGGTACAGGGTTACCTGTGGGAAGGTAACCCTGCTTCTTTTTTGGGGTTAATTACGTAATTATTATTATCATCATTCTTTTTCTCAGTATCCACCCGGGTCACCCGATTCTGGCGGATACGCCATTTCATTCGAGGTCAAAATGATCATTCATCTTCTTTCATTTCTGGATCATTCTGCCCTGTTGACCGTCCTGCTGTGGACGGGGGTTGGCTATCTGTTGGGCAGCATTCCTTTCTCGCTGCTGCTCAGCCGGTGGCTGGCAGGGACAGACATTCGCCGCGTAGGGGACGGCAATCCCGGCGCCTACAACGCCTGGCAGGCCGGTGGCTGGCCGGTAGGAGTGCTGGCCATTCTGTGCGACGTCGGCAAAGGACTGCTTGCCCTTTTGATGGCACAGCAGTTGGGCGGGCTCAGCCAATGGCTGCTCGTCCCGGTAGCGCTGGCCCCCATTCTGGGCCATGCCTTCTCGCCATTTCTGCACTTTCACAAAGCCAAAGCTGTCGCCACCACCCTGGGGGTATGGCTGGGGCTGAGCGGATTGCCCGGCATCATTGCTTTCGCCATCGGCGCTTTCGTCGCGATGGGGCTGCAGGAAGAACACGCCTGGGTGGTCATCGCCGGAATGTGCAGCATTCTGGTTTTCTCGATCTTCATCGCCGGCCAACTGAGCTGGGTAGCCGCCGCGGTGCTCAACCTGCTGCTGCTCCTGTATACCCATCGCGCCGAACTGCACCAGCCCGTGCACCTGCATAACCGCGTGGGCGAACTTCTCCTGCGCAGGAGGAGTTCATAATGGCCCTCTCAATGCTGCTGCTGTTTATGGTATTGATCTTGACCGTTGGGCTGGTCATTTCCTTTTCCAACCTCATTCACGTCAAGCGCTTCGATGAATTCTCACCTGCCGCGGAGCATCCTTTCGTCTCGATCCTGGTACCGGCGCGCGACGAAGAACGCAACATCGAAGCCTGCGTGCGTTCCCTGCTGGCCCAGAACTATCCGAATTTCGAAGTGATCGTCCTCAACGATCACTCCAGCGACGCGACCGGAGCCATCCTGCAGCGTCTGGCTGCCGCCGACCCGCGCCTGCGCGTGGTCAACGGCGCTCCTCTGCCCGAGGACTGGCCCGGCAAGCACTGGGCCTGCCACCAGCTGGCACAAATTGCCCGCGGAGAATACATCCTCTTCACCGACGCGGATACCCGCCATGCACCCCATGCCCTGAGCGGGGCCGTCGCCGCCGCCCTGCAGGAGCACGCGGACCTGGTCACCGCCATCCCGCGCGAAGAAGTACTCACCTGGGGTGAAAAACTGCTGGTGCCCTTTATGAGCTTTGGCATCGTCAGCTACCTGCCCCTGCATTTCGTGCAGCGCCACCAGTTTGCCCCACTTTCGGTGACCATCGGCCAGTTCATGCTCTTTCGCCGCAGCGCCTACGAAGCCGTGGGCGGATACGAAGGCGCCCGCCTCAACGTCAACGACGACGTCTTGCTGGGCCGCAATCTGATCGAACGCGGCTACCGCTGGATGGTGCTTGACGGCAACGGCGCAGTGACCTGCCGCATGTATCACAATTTTGGCGAAGCCGTTGAAGGCTTCAGCAAGAACGTCTTCGGCTTCTTCGATTACCGCATCCTGCCTTACGTGCTGGTCTGGAGCGCCGCAGCCTTCCTCTTCGTCGAGCCGCTGCGCCTGCTGGCCATGGCCCTGCTGGGCGGCTGGATGGGCACCCTGCCGGCACTGCTGGCTGCCGTGGCAGTCTTCGAATCGTTCTTCCTCTTCTTCCTCGCCTACCGCCGCCTGGGAATTCCGCTGTACATGGCCTTCTTCTACTGGCTCACCGTCGCCCTGTTTGCGCTGGTGGCCATGCGCTCGATGGTATTCTCCATCACCGGCCACGCCTCCTGGAAGGGACGCACCCTCAAGAACGTCGACGTCCGCTGGATCTAGAGTATTCCTGTGGGGTGCAGAAAAAAAAAGCCTGCACCCCATACCAATTTCATGGTCAGAACCCCCGGCTGCCCGATCAAGGCAGCCGTTTTTGATAGGTATTCAACAGATCGTCGTTGATCACGTAAGCCACTCCCTCCGCGTTCAACACCAGATCCTGATCGAGTATCTCGGTGGTATATTGCCAGCCCTGCGGCAAAGTCAGGCGCGACCCCAACGCATCCAGATCAGCCAGGGTGAGATTCGGGTCAACGATCTGCGAATAGGACTGCATCACGTAGGTCTCGCCAGCGGGAGAAATCAGCTCGTAGATCTTCTGCCCGGCGAAATAGGTGAACACCGTCGTGCGCTTGACCTGGTTGGGCGTGTAGGCCTGATCGCCAATCGTCGCCTGCCACAGATAAGTATCGAGAGTGGCGCGCTGCGTCATTTGAATGCCGCCAAATTCTGCGGTCTGGCCCGCCAGCGTGGAACCGCCGCCGCTGATCGCGTCGATCACCCAGTAGCGCGGGCCATTCAGCTTCACCAGCCGTGCCCCCAGTTGTTTGGCCAGTACGGAGGCATCCAGGCTCGCCCAGGACTGCCCCGGGCAATCATTCAACCCCAACGTGTTGTACACTTCCACGTGCAGCTTCAATCCCTGCTGAAAGACCGGGATCACCTCGCAGTAACGCCAATCGCGCAGATCAGCCGGCAGCGGCAGGGATTGCGACGGCGTCACCGCCGGAACCGCTTTCGTACCCGTCGTCCCGCAGGCAGCCAACCCCAGAACACCCAGACCTGCCAGCAGCAGAAGGATCAGCGTGCGCTTCGTTTTCTTCTCCATTGTTCACCTCTTTCTTGTAGGAGAACCCCCGCGCCGCAATCCGCGGCCATTGGCTGCCCCGCCAGAGCGGACAAATTTCGCATCCGGGCATAAAATAGCAGAGCAAGCAAACGGAGGTTCTTATTTCTATTTATTTTACAGTGTATAAATTATACATCGTATATAATAGAAGTCAAGAAAAAGGTTTCGCTGGCCATAAAGGAGAGTGACCCATGCCCAGACCGAAAAAGACAGAGGCTGAAATTCAGGAGATGCGGCAGCGCATCGTCGAGACCGCGCTGGAACTGCTCGAAGAAAACGGTATCGCCGCGATTAGCTCACGCGGAATTGCCGAGCGCATGGGCATTGCCCACATGTCCCTCTTTACCTACTTCGACAATCAAGAGGCCATCCTCGAGGCCGTGCGCCGCGAGATCGTCCGGCGCTGGCAGACGCGCCAGGCTGAATTCATCGAGCGCGCCGACCGCCACGCCGAGATCCGCGGGCTGGTGAATGAACTGCTCGACTCTTACGACCAGTTCGCCCTCGAACAGCCCAACCTGTTCCGCATGGCCTGGGTGCTGCCCGAGAAGGCGCTGGGCAACCCGGAGGAGAACCGGCAGAACATGCGCCGCCACGTCGAGACCCTGGCCCACCTGCTCTCGGTGGGGATGGAAGCGGGTGCCTTCGTGCCGCGCGATGCAGTGACCGCAGCCGCGGCGGTGCTGGGGATGATCTTCATGCCGCACATCCTGTTCAACACCGGCAAACTGGTTGACCCCGCCCTGCGCGATCGCCTGATCGGTGAGATGCACGCCGCGGCGATGCTGTATCTGCAAAACAATGAGCAATAAAAGAGACATTTTTCCCGGCGGAGAAACTGCGAGGACCGAAAAAGACTCTCGCTAAAAAGGCGAAAATCGTCCACGAATTTCACGAATGGACACGAAAAAAGCTTCTGCTGATCAAACAACAATAATGCCGGGAAGGGGGTAGAGGTAGGGTGCGGTGGCACCGCACCATACTCGCGGAACGTCTCAGTACGCAGATAGCCCTTATTTCAATCCACGCTCCCACGAGGGGAGCGACTCTATATCCCGGCCGGGAGGGAAATTTGCTAAAAATTTCAATCCACGCTCCCACGAGGGGAGCGACGTGAGCGGGTGCTGGCACGGGCACTCA
>JAAZOQ010000176.1 GCA_012797695.1 Anaerolineaceae bacterium
CCGCACACTGTACCGGTGCAGATCGAGGTGGGCATTAAACCCGTCGAGATCGTTTCATATAATCCGCGCTCGGTGGATGTTACCCTTGAACCTTTGATCAGTAATGAATTCGACATCAATGTGGTCAATAATACCAATCCTGCCATTGGTTATCAGGCCGGCACTCCGCATCTGGATGTGAGCGCAGCCACGGTGAGCGGAGCGCAGTCACTGGTAAGTGAGGTTGCCGAGGTACGTGCCACGCTCGACCTGGAACAGGCAACCAGTGATATCAATCAGCAAATTACCTTGCAGGCTTATGATTCAGCCGGCAAGCAGGTCAAAGGCGTGACGATCACTCCTGAGAAAGTGACCGTCACGGAATCCATTGCCCAATTGGGCGGTTTCCGCAACGTGGTCGTCAAATTATCCACCACGGGCCAACCGGCCACCGGCTATCGATTGACAGGCATTACCGTCAATCCTCCCACCGTGACGGTTTATTCCGCGGACCCCAAACTGGTAGAATCACTGCCGGGCTACGTTAATACAGAGTCGATCAATTTGACCGGGCTGAAGGATGATCTCAACCAGCAGATTGGCTTGCGCCTGCCCGACGGCATCACCGTGGTAGGGGACCCGAGTGTCAACGTGCAGGTCAGCATTGCCGCGGTAGAGAACAGCCTTTCCCTTTCAGGAATTCCTATTCTGGCGACTGGACTGCCCAGCAATCTCATGGCCACCATTTCTCCTTCCAGCGCGGATGTGATCATTGCCGGGCCTTTGGTGACCTTGAATTCGGTGAGTATCTCTGATCTGCAGATTCTCATTGATTTGAGTGGGCTGGGGATTGGCCGGCACACCATCCAACCCACAACCACTCTCAATAATCCTGATCTTCGCATTGAGAGCATCGTCCCTACCACGTTTGAGGTGACCATTTCACAAAAAGGGGCAGCTACACCGACTGTCACCAAGCCGTGATTCCACTGTTTTCGAGTTTCACAACCCCGAACCTGGTTTCGGGGTTGCTTTTTTAAGCAGGGATTTTTCTTCCCTGTCTGAATCACTTAAAGCTTTTCGGGGCATTTCACATATAATAAAGGGGATTGTTTCTTTTCTACCTATTTCATCCTGCACAGGAGTTTTGGTATGCCAGAAGCGACTTATCACTTTCCAAAAGGATTTTTGTGGGGCAGCGCTACCGCTGCTCATCAAATGGAAGGCCAGAGCACCAATACCTGGTCTGACTGGGAAGCCCAACCCGGACGCATTGTCAATGGACAAAAAGCTGGTCTGGCGTGCGATTGGTGGGGAGGGCGCTGGGAAGAGGATTTCCAGCGCGCTTACGAGACCGGGCAAAATGCTCACCGGATGTCGATTGATTGGAGCCGGATTCAGCCTGAGCCGGATCGCTGGGATGACGCTGCTTTGCAGGTTTACGTCAAAATGGTACGCTGGCTGGTCGATCACAAGATGACCCCGCTGGTCACCCTGCACCATTTTACCGATCCCTTGTGGCTGGCTGCCCGCGGTGGCTGGGAAAGTGAAGAGACGCCGGCTTTATTCGAGGCCTATGCCCGCCACATCTTGCCCGCCCTGCAGGAATATGTCAATCTGTGGGTTACCATCAACGAGCCCAACGTGTACATTGTGAGTGGCTGGTTGGGCAATGGCCCCTTCCCGCCTGGCAAGAATGATATGGGTCTGGCGGCGAAGGTCACCGAAAATATGATCCGCGGACACGCCCGCGTGTATAAAGCGATTCATGAATTGCAGCCTTCTGCGCAAGTGGGCGTTACCATTAATTATCGCAGCATTGTCCCGGCGCGCCCCTGGTTCCTGCTTGACCGTCTGCCGGCCAGCGTGCAAAACCAGATTTTCAATAAATCCTTTACGGATGCTCTGCAGAACGGCAAGTTGAACCTGGTGCTGAAACACGTTGCCATCCCTGAGGCGGCTCATACGCAGGACTTTATCGGGCTGAATTATTATTCGCGCGACCTGGTCAAATTTGATCTGACGAAACCCGGGGAAATGTTTGGCCATCGCTTCTATCCCCCAGATGCTTTGCTCAGCCCCACTGGTTTTATTGCCGATATTCCCGAAGGTATGTGGGATGGTTTGAAATGGGCGCACAGTTATGCCCTGCCCATTCTCATCACCGAGAACGGGGTGGAGGATGACAAAGATGTCCTGCGCCCGCGTTATACCCTGGGACACCTGCATCAGATCTGGCGTGCTGCCAATTTCAACTGGCGTGTCAAGGGATACTTCCACTGGAGCCTGGTGGATAATTTTGAGTGGGAACGCGGCTGGACGCAGCGTTTTGGCCTGTGGGGCCTCGATGTAGAAACCCAGAAACGTATCCGTCGCCCCAGCGTGGACCTCTATGAGGCAATTTGCAAAGAGAATGGCATTTCCAGCGCAGTCGTCGAGCGCTTTGCCCCCGAAATCTTCGATAAGATCTTTCCACCGAAATAATTGAGCAATGAATTAACTTTTTCAGAAAGCCGTGTCAGATTAGTTTACACAAGACGCGGCTTTCTGGCGTAAAATATCCATAATTTTATTGAGATTGTTAATTCTTTTTACAGAGCGTTTAAGGTATAATCAAAATTGTTCCCACCTCTGTACAACATGACAGTAAGATCATGATCCGTATAGGTGAATCATTCGGTTTGAACGACAAACCGTAGACTGAATAGAGTGAGTGAAAATGACAAAAATTATTCGCGATTATCCCAATTCTTTTAACCTCCCGCGCCGGGTGGAAGGCCTGAGTACGATTGCTCAGAATATCTGGTGGATCTGGAATCCCCAGGCACAGCGCTTGTTCCAATATATCGATCCGTTGCTGTGGAATTCGGTCAACCATAACCCCATTTCTTTTCTGCGTAAGGTGGATCGCACCCGCTTGAACGCGGCCATGAACGAACCTTCTTATCTGGAACAATACGATCAGGTACTGCACGACTTCGAAACTTACATGAAGGCAGAGAATACCTGGTATCGCAAGAATTATCCTAAACTGACCGATCAGCAGATTGCTTATTTCTCTTTTGAGTTCGGTTTGCACGAATCCATGCCGTTCTATGCTGGCGGCCTGGGCATTCTTTCGGGTGACCATTTGAAAGAAGCCTCTGATCTGGGCATGCCCCTGACCGCGGTGGGTTTCATTTATTCGCAGGGATATTTCGTCCAGCATATTACTGAGGATGGTTGGCAGGAGACCCGCGTCCGCATCATGGATTTCAAGGAGGTGCCGGTCATTTCTTTGCTGGATGAGAACCGCAAACCGTTGAAGATTTCGGTGGATCTGCCCGGACGCACAGTTTATGCGCGTATCTGGGAAATGCAGGCGGGGCGGGTGCATCTCTTCCTGCTCGACACGGATGTGGAGGAAAATTCCCCGACCGACCGTCAATTGACGGCTCGCCTTTACAGCAGCGACCTCGAAGTGCGCATCTCGCAGGAAATTCTGCTGGGCATGGGCGGCGCGCGTGCCTTGAAATTGCTGGGCTATGATCCCTCTGTCTGGCATATGAATGAAGGACACTCGGCTTTCCTGGCACTCGAACGGATTCGCGAGTTAATGAAGACAGGCCTTTCCTTTGCGGATGCTTCCGCTAAAGTTCGCTTGGGCAACGTTTTCACCACCCACACGCCTGTCCCGGCCGGGAATGATATGTTCCCATTGTGGTTGATCGATAAATATTTTGCGCAGGTCTGGGCTGAACTGGGCATCAGTCGCGATGATTTCATCGCGCTGGGCAAACAGACCCAACCCTGGGGCGACACTTTTGTGATGCCGGTGCTGGCTTTGCGCCTGTCGGAGCGTGCCAATGCTGTTTCTGAGTTACATTCTCATGTCTCTCAGAAGATGTGGAATTTCTTGTGGCCAGACCGCAGTGAAGAGAACGTCCCCATTGGATATGTGACCAATGGCGTGCACACCCGCACCTGGCTGGCGCGCCGCATGGGCCTGCTCTTCGATCAGTACCTGGGCCAAGACTGGCAGGATCACCTGGATGACCCAGCCTTCTGGGAAGGGGTCAAGAACATCCCCGATGCAGAGCTTTGGGCCGTCCGCCGCCACCTCAAGAACAAACTGGTCAATTTCGCCAATGAACGCACTCGCCAGACCTGGCAGAACGGTACCATTACCCCCAGTCAGGCGATTGCCGGCGGCGTTTTCCTGGAGCCCTATTCGCTGACCATTGGTTTTGCCCGTCGTTTCGCGACTTACAAACGCGCTAATCTGATGTTCCGCGATTTCGATCGCTTGATGCGCATCATCACCAATCCCTATCGTCCGGTACAGATCATCTTCGCCGGCAAGGCTCATCCTGCCGATGAACCGGGTAAACTGCTGATCCAGCAGGTGTACCGCGCGGTGAAAGATAGCCGCAGTGGCGGACGCCTGATCTTCTTGGAAGATTACGACATGAACATTGCCCGCTACATGGTGCAGGGCGTGGATATCTGGATGAACACCCCCCGCCGCCCCAACGAGGCTTCGGGTACCTCAGGCATGAAAGCAGCTCTCAACGGCGCCCTCAACTTTTCCATCCTCGACGGATGGTGGCGAGAAGGGTACAATGGCAAAAACGGTTGGTCAATCGGCATCGAAAAAGACTACACGGATACCGAGGTGCAGGATAATGATGACTCCCAGAGTATCTATTCAACCCTCGAAAAAGAGATCATCCCGCTGTTTTATGAACGTGACAGCCAGAAGATCCCGGTTCAGTGGTTGGCGATGGTGAAAGAGTCCCTGCGCACCCTGACTCCGCAGTTCAGTCTGCAGCGTATGCTGAAGGAATACATGACCGACTACTATCTGCCTGCCATGCAGGGTAAAAAATCGGAGAAATAATCCATGTTTTCTGCTGCTTATTGGAGTGATCCACACGCCTACCTGTTCGCGCTGCTGATCTTTGGGCTGCGTATCTGCGATATGTCGATGGATACCTTGCGCGTTTTGTTCGTTGTGCGCGGCAAGAAGCCAATTGTTTGGGTGTTGGGATTTCTGCAATCAGTGATCTTTGTGGTTGCGATCAGCTCGGTACTTTCAGGGGAACGCAATTACCTCAACGTGCTGGGCTACGCAGCCGGTTTTGCCACCGGTAACGTGGTCGGCATGTGGATCGAGAGCAAACTGGCCATCGGGCACGTGCTTGTGACCATTATCAGTTCCACCCGCGGCGCTTTCATTGCCGAACGCTTGCGGGCCTCGGGCTACGCGGTTACCGAAATTGCTGGCCGCGGCATGAACGGCACCGTTTTTGAACTGCATGCCAGTGTGCTGCGCAAAGACGTGGATCTGGTCGAGACGATCGTGCTCGAGGCGGACCCACTGGCCTTCGTTACCGCCGAGGATGTGCGTCCGGTACGGCGCGGCTTCTGGCGTTCTTAAGTCACCGCGCCGTTCTCAAACGCTCTAGCTTCCTGCTGTATCAGGTCATTTACAGACTCAGTTCAGCAGGTTTCTTTTTAAAGATCGAGAATACCAGCGGAAGGGTGATCAAATGCACCATGCCGAAGATCACGAACATCCACATGAATCCCACTGAATCCACCAGCACACCGGCCAGGGAAGAGCCCAGCGCGATGCCGATGTTGCCCACCGCCATTGTTACCGAAAACATGAAGGCGGCAATGCGCGGGTCGGCGAAATCCATCCCCATGGCAAAGTAGACAGTTTCGTAATCGCCGAAGACAAAACCCATAAAGAAGACCACTCCCCACATCAAGAGTGGAGAAGCGGTGACGGCCATCAAGAAGGTGGCCGCCGCGGTGACCAATACGGCGGCGAGCAGGCTGCCGCGCCGCCCCAGTTTCTTCATCAGGCTGCCGCCTAGAATGCCGCCGCAGACGGTGCCAATGCCAAAGACCGCGGTGTACAGACCGACGGTGCTCAGGCTGATGTGAAAGCCCTCATTGAGGTAGGCACTGATCATCCCTTCGGTGCTGTACAATGCCAGCGGGTATACCATTCCCAGCAGGGCAAACAGCAAGAAAGCCGGGTCCTTGAAAGAACGAAGGGCCTCGCGCGAGTATTTTTGTTCGGGGGTACGTTCGACCTGATCTTTGACCAGCAGTGCCAGGATTAGTGCGGGCAGGGCCAGCACAGCGATCATATAGAAAATGTAGGCCCAGTGGCCATTCTCTGAAAATAGCCCCATCAAGGCTGCGGTGACCACCGCGCTCAGTGCCCGGCCGCCGACCATCAAGCCCTGCACCAGTCCGCGGTCTTTTTCAGGGGTTGAGTCGATTGATAGACCATCCGTGGTGGTATCATAGGTTGACATCCCCAGTGAGGCCAGGATCATCATGGCCAGGTAGCCACCGAATTGCTGGCTGGGGTTGAACAATGGCACCAGCAGGAAGGCCAGCGTTTGTAAGACCAGACCAATCAGAATGTAGGGTTTGCGGTGCCCGCGGTGGAAGAGGTTGACCCGATCACTCAGGTAGCCGATCAGGATCTTCAAGATAAAAGGCACCATCGCTACGGCGCTGGCAATTCCGATCAGCGAAAAAGACAGATCGAAGCTGCGCAGGTACAGGATGTTGAAGCTGGAAGAATAGGTCAGTACCGCTCCTTCCACAAAGTAGACGGCCGTAAAGAGGGCCAGCTTTTTGGTGCGTTCGCTTGGGTTGGACATGATTTTCTCCGATGTAAAAAAATAACGCACAGAACCTGGTGCAGAGGTTCTGTGAATTTGCTTGCGTTTAGGGGCTGCGGGTGCTGCTTGCGGTTGTTTAATACTATGCGGTTTATTTGCGAATGTCAACTAATATTATTAAGCAAAAAGGCAAGCACATGAGATTGTGCTTGCCCAGAAGAGCAGAAGAAACTATTCGTTCGGGATTGGCCGCTGCGGTTTGGACTTGCTTTTTTCTTTGCTTTGAATCTTGCGCGGCGTCGAAGTGGTCTTGCCCGCATTCGGGCTCAATAACAGTGACAGGCGGGCCAGAGCATTTTCATCGTACTCACAGCGCCCGCAAATGTCACATACCCAGGCCGGGAAATCCGGGACGGTGATCAGTTCATCCCCGAGCCAGGTGTAGTAGGCAACATATTCACGGTGCATGTGGCCGGCCTGACAGTCAGTGCAGGGGATCACAGGATCGAGTTGTGTGAGTGTCTTGTCGTCCATCTTTCATCAACCTTCTCTCCTGTCTAGAGGAGAGTTTGATTAACATTACCATAAAATAGCCAATTAATCGAATCTTTGCAATCTATTTGTAAGGATTCGCCATCGATTGAATTGCTCCGATGGGCCAGTAAACGAAGAGCGCTTTGCCGACCACGTCATACAGCGGTACGAATCCCCACACGTGCGAATCGGAAGATTCGTTGCGATTATCTCCCAGCACAAACAGGGAATCATTGGGCACGACCCAGTCGCCATCGTAGGCGGTGGTCTCGCGGATGTAGTTTTCCTGCAGAACCACGCCGTTCACGGCGACCTGCCCGTTATGGATCGAAACGGTGTCGCCGGGAGTACCGATGATGCGCTTGATGAAATCTTCGCTCGTATTCAGCGGGTCGTGGAAGATAACCACGTCGCCGGTATGATAGGTGCCCAGCTTGTAAGCCAGCTTGTTCACCACCAGCAAGTCCCCGGGCATCAGGGTGGTCTCCATTGAGATGTTATCCACCCGCACACGCGCAAACACCGCATCGATGGCGACGTAGAGGATCACGGCCAGCAATAAGGTTTGCACGATCTCCCAGACGTCATGCCAGAAAGTATTGGGCTTTTCGACCGGGGTGAGTTCGGGGTTGGAGATCTCGGATGGGGGCTGCATGTTTCCTCCTACCATTAAAGGTTGGCTGCTCGCTTACTCGTGCCGTGGTTTCAGTACCAGACGGATGGGCGTTCCGGTAAAAGGAAATTCTTTGCGAATTTGATTTTCGAGAAAACGCAGGTAAGAAAAGTGCGCCAGCTTGGGGTTGTTGCAATAGATCATGAAAGTCGGCGGATCAGAGCGCACCTGGGTTCCATAGAACATCTTGAGCGGATTGCCCGTGCGAGAGGTGGGGGCGTGCAGGTCCTGGGCTTCCTGAATGACGCGGTTCAGTGCGCCGGTGGTGACCCGGGCAATGCGCTCTTCCTGCACGCGCAGGGCCAGAGGCATAACCTGATCGACACGCTGCCCGGTTTTTGCCGAGATGAACAGGATGGGCACGTAATCAATGAAATTCAGATCGTTGCGGATCTTTTCGGTAAAGGTCTGCATGGTGTAGGTGTCTTTTTGTACCAGGTCCCACTTGTTGACCAGTACGACCGCGCTTTTCCAGGCATCTTTAATGTAGCCGGCAATGTGGGCATCCTGCGCGGAAATGCCGTCCACGGCATCGATCATCAGCAAAGCCACGTCGCAGCGTTCGATCGCGCTCATGGAGCGTACCACACTGTATTTTTCTACGCCCGGGTCGATATGCCCGCGGCGGCGAATGCCGGCGGTGTCGATGAGGGTGACGGGAATGCCGTCGAATTCGAATTGGGTATCGATGGCGTCTCGGGTGGTTCCAGCAATTGAGCTGACGATGGCACGCTCTTCCCCTACCAGCCGGTTAAGCAGGCTCGATTTTCCGGCGTTGGGTTTGCCCACGATGGCAATTTTGACCGATTCATCTTCTGCTTCAGCACTTTTTTCGGGGAATTCCGCAATCAAAGCATCCAGCAGGTCACCGGTTCCGGTACCATGCACGGATGAGATGGGGTAGGGGTCGCCCAGACCCAACTCGTAGAATTCGTGTACCAGTTCGCGCTGTTTGGAACTGTCCGCTTTATTGGCGACCAGAAAAATCTGCGGGAAAGGCTTGCCTTCGACCATGTGCTGATTTTTGCGCAGAATTTCAGCCACTTCTTTATCAGCCGGGGTGATCCCACTGATGGCATCTACCAGAAAGAGGACAAAATCCGCTTCCTCTACGGCGATCACGGCCTGGTTGCGAATTTCTTTGATGAAATCAGCCGAACCGATCGAGAGCGGAGCTTTGCTGCTGGTTGCGGTGGGGTCGATCCCACCGGTATCCACCACGTCGAACTCTACCCCGCACCATTCCGCGGTGCCGAATAAGCGGTCGCGCGTTGTTCCGGGGGTGTCATCCACAATTGCCAGGCGTTCTCCGCACAGGCGATTGAAGAGCGTACTTTTGCCTACATTTGGTCGGCCAACCAGAGCCACAACAGGTTTGGTCATTTTGTCCACTTTCCCTTCTGTAAACCTCAATTTTACCTTAAATCGAGGCGAAATCGGGCGATCAGCATGAGATGCGGATGAGAAAACCATCGCGGGGGTATCCCCCGCGATGGTGAGTTTCTCTTATTTCAACAGGGCTTGTGCGTGTTCCAGCTGCGTTTCTACTGCTGTGGGTGAAGTTCCGCCCAGGGCCGATCGCATTGCGACGGAATGAGCCGGGTCGAAGTAGGTCAGCAGGTCGGCTTCGAAGGGGCCAATGCGCTGCCACTCTGCCAGCGGCAGCTGGCTGAGCGGGCAGTGTTTTTCCGCGGCCAGACGGATCACCTGTCCCAGCAGGGCGTGGGCCTGCCGAAAGGGGATTCCCTTCGCGGAAAGATAATCGGTGAGATCGGTGGTCATCATACTGTCATCGATGGCCGCGGCCATGCGCGCCGGGTTGACCTGCAGGGTATCCACGGCTCCTGCCAGCACCGGCAGTATGCTCATCAGTGTATCCACCGCGGCAAAAACCGGTGCTTTGTCTTCCTGCAGGTCTTTGTCATAAGTGGAAGGCAATGCCTTGAGCGTTGCCAGCAGCCCGGTCAGTGATCCGATCAAGGTGCCCGTTTTACCGCGGGTCAGTTCGAACACGTCGGGGTTTTTCTTTTGCGGCATCAGGCTTGAGCCGGTGGTATAGGCGTCGCTCAATTCGAAAAAGCCGAATTCGGCGGTGCTGAAGAGGACGACGGCTTCGGCCAGTTTGCTCAGATGGATGCTGCACAGGGTCAGGCTGAAGAGCGCTTCCGCTGCGAAGTCGCGGTCAGAGACGCTGTCGAGGCTGTTTTCACTGGCTGCGGCAAAGCCCAGCTGCTGTGCCAGTGCCTCGCGTTCCAGGGCAAGGGTGGTACCGGCCAGCGCGCCGCTGCCCAGTGGGCAGATGGCCAGACGCTTATGCTGATCGGCCAGACGTTCGCGGTCGCGCTGCAGCGGCCAGAAGAAGGAAAGCAGCCAGTGGGCCAGAGTGATGGGTTGGGCGCGTTGCAGGTGGGTGTAACCGGGCAGCAGGGTAGTGCGGTTGGCTTTTGCTTGATTGACCAGCGCCTGCTGCAGATCACGGATGGCTGCATCTACCTGGGGCAAAGACTGCATCAGCCAGCAGCGGAAATCCGTGGCGACCTGGTCATTGCGGCTGCGCCCGGTGTGCAGCTTGCCAGCGGTTGGGCCGATCAGTTCTCCCAACCGCCGTTCTACTGCGGTGTGGATGTCCTCATCCGCTGCGGCGAAGGTGAATTTCCCTTCCGCGAATTCCTGCTGGATCGCTGTCAATCCAGCCGTGATCTGGGCCAGCTACTTCTGGGTCAGTACTCCAGCTTGTTGGATGGCCTGAGCCCAGGCCAGACTGCCGGCCACGTCTTGAGAGGCCATTCGTTGATCGATTGGCAGCGAGGCGTTCAACTGCCAGGCCAGGGCATCAGGTTGCTGTGAAAAGCGTCCTCCCCATAAGGTCATGGAACTCTTCCTTTCTTAATCTCTCTTGAAGCGTGAGTAGTCAGGCTTGGGCATGTTCATTCCTGAAACTGGCAGCCCGTTCAGTGCCCGCACCTTCAAGGTCAGCCCAAACAGGTGAATGAAGCCCTCGGCGTCGCTTTGATCGTAAACGTCTTCCTGCCCGAAGGTGGCAAAGTCCTCACGATACAGGCTGAAGGGACTCTTGCGTCCGGCCACAATGATGTTGCCCTTGTACAGTTTGAGTTTGACGATGCCGGTAACCGGTCCCTGCGTGGAATCGACGAAGGCTTCCAGTGCTTCACGCAGTGGGGTGAACCACAATCCATTGTAGATCAGTTCCGCGTACTTGAGCGCGACCAGGTCTTTGAATTGCATGGTCTGGTGATCGATGACCAGCATTTCCAGTTCCTGATGAGCGGCCATCAGGATCGTTCCACCCGGGGTCTCATATACGCCGTGTGATTTCATGCCCACCAGCCGGTTTTCGACCAGATCGACGCGGCCAATCCCGTGTGCGCCGCCGACCTTGTTCAGGGCCGCGATCATTTTGGCTGGCGAAAGTTTCTCACCGTTCAGACTGACCGGGTTGCCCGACTCGAACTCGATCTCAAGGTAGACTGGCTGTTCCGGCGCGGCTTCGGGGCTGCTGCTGATCTGGTACATGGCCTCGTCCGGCTCATTCCACGGATCTTCGAGCAGTCCGCCTTCATGCGAAAGGTGCCACAGGTTGGCGTCGCGGCTGTAGATGGATTTCTTGGTGGCGGTCACGGGGACGTGATGGGCGGCAGCGTAGGCGATGGCATCTTCGCGCGAACGGATTTCCCATTCACGCCAGGGGGCAATGATCTTCAGCCGCGGATCGAGGGCCATGACGGTCAGTTCGAAGCGCACCTGGTCGTTGCCTTTGCCGGTCGCCCCGTGGGCGATGGCATCTGCTCCTTCGGCATGAGCGATATCCACCAGCCGTTTGGCGATCAACGGACGGGCAGCCGATGTGCCCAGCAGGTATTTCCGCTCGTAGATTGCTCCGGCTTTCATCATGGGCACCAGATAGTCACTGGCCAGTTCTTCAGTGAGGTCTTCGATGATCAGTTTGCTGGCCCCAGATTTGAGGGCTTTCTCTTCGAGACCGCTCAGATCCTCGCCCTGGCCCACGTCGGCGCAGTAGCAGATGACCTCACAGCCATAATTTTCTTTCAGCCACGGCACAATCACCGAGGTATCCAAACCGCCCGAATAGGCCAAAACCACTTTCTTGATTCCTTGCTTTTTACTTGCTGACATTACGTTCCTCCTTAGGGAATAAAAAAACCGCCATCCAGAAGGATGGCGGTAAAGATTACCAATCGCTTTTTTGCTTTTTTATACGCTTATGCGATGCAAACCAAAAAAGCCCATCTTCCTGGGAGTGAAGAAGGGTTTTCTCGTCGAGCGCGTAAAAGAGCAGCAGCAAACTTCATAATGGGCACGATTATAGGAGCGCTTTTCACAGCCGTCAAGGGGAAAATGCAGTAACACAGGTTTTTTGCTGCGTTTTGGTCTTTCTGAAGACAAAAAACGAGCCCGGGGATTGCCTGGGCTCGTCAATTTTATCTGAGACAGAGTGGAATGGTTACATGCCCGCTTGATAGGCAATGCTCAAGGTGCCGGAGCCAACATGGCTGCCAACAACCGGGCTGACCCAACTGAGAATGCTTTACACTGCGTTGAATTCTTTCGTGCAGCGCTCAAGCAATTGCCGGGCCTGTTCTTCCGCGTTGGCGTGAAAAACGGAAATGCGCACCGGGGTTTTGCCTTCCACATCCCTGGCAACCAGTTGGACCATTGCTTCGATGGCTTTGGCCGATGTGATGGCGCTTTTTACAGCATCGATCTTGCCGTCACGAATGGCCAGAATGGGTTTGATCCGCAGCGCGGTCCCCAGCAGGCGCTGGGCTCCGCCGATGCGCCCGCCCATGTGCAGATATTTGAGCGTGTTGACGGTGAAATATACGCCAATGGTGTCATAGGCTTTGAGGGCCAACTGTTTGACTTCTTGCAGACTGGCGCCGGCCTGTGCGGCCCGGGCAGCAGTCAGCACCTGAAAACTGAGTGCCATCGATACCAGTTTGGTGTCAATCACTTCGATGGGGCTGCCTTTGAAAGCTTCCTTTGCCTGGAAGGCGGAATACACAGTGCCCGAAATTCCAGAAGAAATGGGCATGGTCAGAACTTCATAGCCCTCATCCAGCAGTTCTTTAAATTTCTCTTGAAACGTGTTGACAGTTACCTGGCTGGTAGTGGGTAAGGTGGCACTTTTGTCCAGGCGAGTGTAAAACTCTTCTGGGCTCATATCGATGCCATCGCGGTAAGATTTTCCGTCCCAATACAACGTTAAGGGCAGTACTTTAATGGGTAATTCATCAACATAATTCTGTGGGAGATAGGCAGTGGTATCGGTAAGAATGACGACTTTACTCATAAAAACTCCTGAAAATTTGAGTGATTACAGTATATCGAAAAAACTCTTTCAACCAGTATTACTCAG
>JAAZOQ010000177.1 GCA_012797695.1 Anaerolineaceae bacterium
ACATTATTCTCCTCCTGAATTAAATGGAACGAACTGTTTTTAAAAAACGAAAAACATGGAAGCAAGCTAACTTGGGTTAACTCCACCTCCTTTCCTGGCTGAAGTCGTAATTGTTGTCAAGAAATGAGAGATCAATCACGCCATACTTCCAGCAGCACTTTCCAGTGGAAGTATCAATACCCTCCTATTGTACACGAAGGCACCAAAAGTTAATACTTAAAATATACAATATTTTAAGGTTCTTAACCAGCGCTCCGTTGATTCAGGTGCTGCCGATCTCGAACAGCACCTGAACGGATTCTATTGTTTGGTTGTCTTACCTGACAATCCAGGTACCGGTTTCGCCCTTGAGGGCGCGTCCGATATTTTCAGGATTGGTGATCAAAGCTTCCTTGCCGCCATGTTCGAGGTAATTCAGGATTGCCTGAATCTTCGGCAGCATTGAACCCTTGGCAAAATGACCTTCAGCCATATATTGTTTGGCCTCAGCCACTGTCATGCGATCCAGCCACTTCTGGTCAGGTTTGTTGAAGTTGATGGCAACTTTCTCTACTGCGGTGCTGATGACAAACAGATCGGCATCGATGAGATTCGCCAGAACGGAAGAACCAAAATCTTTATCGATCACGGCTTCTACGCCTACCAGGTGTCCGCTTTCATCTTCTACCACCGGGATACCGCCGCCGCCAACCCCAACTACGGTAAACCCTGCTTCGATCAATTTCTTGATCGCGTCCGCCTCGACGATGCGCTGCGGAATTGGGGAAGGCACAACGCGGCGCCAGCCACGGCCGGCATCTTCTACCACGGTCCAACCTTCTTTTGCAGCATGTTCTTTGGCAGTTTTCTCATCCATGAAAGAGCCAATCGGTTTGCTGGGGTTCTGGAAGGCCTTATCATTGCGGTCAACGATCGTCTGGGTAACCACAGCGGCACTTTGCTTCTTCATACCGCGATCTTTGAATTCATTATCCAGAGCCATAGCAAACATATACCCAATCGACCCTTGAGAATCGGCACCACAATAGTCAAGGGGAACGGGATGTAACTCATTGATGGATAATTCAGAACGGCGCAGGATGAAACCCACCTGGGGACCATTCCCATGGGTAACAACCACTTCCCATCCCTGCTCGATCATGTCCACAATATGACGCATGGACTCTCGGCCGGCTTCGTATTGATCAGGAATTGACTTATGCTTCTCATCCTTGATCAGTGAATTGCCGCCAACTGCGACAACTGCTACACCTTTTTTCACCATACTCACATCTCTCCAATTACTTTTCTATAGGTTAGGTTTAGCCCATGGTCAAAGCCATGACGGCTTCTTGCACGTGCATGCGGTTTTCAGCTTCATCATAGACCACTGACTGCGGGCCATCCATGACCCCGTCGGTAACTTCGATATTGCGGTCCGCCGGCAACGGATGCATATAAATGGCATCTGGCTTGGCCAGCTTCATGCGGCGTTCATCAGTGATCCAGCTTTCGTATTTCTTGATGATCTTGGCACCTTCATCCGGATCGGGAGTGTGCACCATCGCTCCCCAGGATTTAGCGTAGATGATATCGGCATCTTTGAATGCTTCATCCATGTCATCGACCACTTCAAAACCCGTCCCGAATTTGCGGGCCTGCTCGCGTGCCTGATCCATGATCTCAGGCATCAGCTTGAACTCAGGGGGATGGGCCAGCACAACGTCCATGCCAAAACGGGGCATCTGCAGCACCAGGGATTGCGGCACAGACATGGGTTTCTGATAAGAAGCAGCATAAGCCCATGACACCACCATCTTTTTGCGGCGCAGATCACGGCCTTTTTTCTCGACGATGGTCATCAAATCTGCCAGGCACTGGAAAGGATGATAGATATCGCACTGCATATTGAGTACGGGTACACGCGAAGCCTTAGCCACTTCATTGAGGTAGCCGTTCCCGACGCCCCAATCCACGTGGCGAATTGCAATGCCGTCGAAGTAGCGGCCAAAAATCTCGCCGATCTCTTTCGGGGTATCCCCATGAGAGATCTGGGTGGTGCGTGATTCAATGAAAGCAGCGTGACCGCCCAAATGAGCCATCCCGGCTTCGAAAGAACCGCGGGTGCGGGTGCTGCTGAAGAAGAAGAGCATAGCCAGCACTTTATCGCGCAGATACGGAGTCAATTCATTCAAAGCGCGCTTGCGTTTGAGATCGAAAGCGACATCCAAGACGGTTTCGACTTCTTCTTTCGAGAAATCGAGATCACCGATGAGATCGCGTCCATGTAAAAAAGTTTGCATCATTCCTCCAATCACTTCACTTGCTTAAGATGGGGCTGCGGCTGCATTTCTGCGCAGCCCCGAGATCATTAATTATTCCATCGCGCCCAAGACAAGGGCAAGCAGGGCCATGCGCATGACCACGCCATTGAAGGCTTCTTGCCAGTAGCGGGACCAGCGGGTGATATCCACATCCGGAGGAATCTCATCCATGCGCGGCAAAGAATGCAGCAGAATCGCGTCGGATTTTGCTTTGGTGCTGAGCAATTCGCGGGTGATCTTGTAGTTGGCAGGAGTCATTCCGTGCTCACCGGCTTCCTGACGGCTCTTGGTGTAATCCGGCTGCACTACCGGCTCGACCAGAATGACATCTGCTTCGGCAATAGCCTGCTCGACGTGTTCAGCCTCTTTGAAGTTCAGACTGTACTGTTTGAGCTCGGCCTTGAACTCAGGGGTCAGGGTCATTTCGGGGGGAGCCACAAAGGTGATCGGGCAGTCGAACTGGGTCAACGCATACGAGAGGGAATGCATGGTGCGCATGCGCATATCACCCACCGCCAACCACTTCAAACCATCGATATGACCTTTTTCAGTCAGCACCGTGTACAGGTCAGTCAAGATTTGGGTCGGGTGTTCACCCCAGCCATCACCGCCATTGATAATGGGAACGGAAGCCCACTTGGCAGCTTCCATGGGGGCACCCTGCTGGAAGTGGCGCATCACAATGACATCGCCGTAATACTCGAGCATTTTGACGGTATCCTTGATGGATTCCTGATACCAGTCACCGGCGCGGGTCATTTTTGCGTCTGAAAAACCGGTCACGTGGCCACCCAGACGATGCATGGCGGCTTCGTGAGCCAGACGAGTACGGGTGCTGGGCTGGTAGAACGCGGTAACCATCGTCTTCTCAGCCAGCAAATCCGAATTGCGGCGGCTCTTGGCAATTGGAGCCATTTCATCGGCAGTCTCGAACACGTGGAAGAATTCTTCGCGCTCAAAATCTTTTAAAGAAAGAATATCTCGACCTGAAAAGCTACGCATTTTTTAATCTCCTGATTAATAGTTGAATGAGTTACATCAGCAACGAAAGAAATTAATGATGACTGAAAATACGAATCCTCCTCTCCTGACGGCGGCTACGAAATTCCGTTGCTTCCTTCGACGCGGCGCACCACGTGAAAACGGAAATACCCGGGCAGGAAATAGCTGCTTGAATAATCGACCACAACCCCATTCTCGTCATAAAGACGGGCCACAAACATCAATAAAACATCTCCGCGCTGGATTTCCAGCTTCTTGGCAATTTCAGCAGAAGCTGAAACAGCCTGGATATCGGTGAAAGATTTCGAGAAATGCGGCGTTCCGCGCTTGAGCATCAGATCCAGTACCGAACCGGTGAACCCGGTTGCCAGATCATTTTCGGGAATTACGCTCAAAGGCAGAATATCCGTCAAATAAGCCACGGGCCTCTCTTCCGCCTCGATCACACGTGAAATCTTGACCAGTGGAGTGCTTTCTTCCACATTCAGCGCTTCACTCTCTTCCGCGTTTGCATGGATTTGAATGACGTTCATTTCGCCCATGGCAACCGGCAAACCAATGCGATGCGCCAGCGTCTCGATGCTTTCCAGCACTTCCAGACCGCTCTCGATTACCCTGGCCTGCCCCACCACGAAAGTACCCACCCCTTGTTTGCGCCGTACCAGGCCCTGGCCTTCAAAAGTACGCATCGCTTCACGCAGAGTTGCCCGCGAAACGCCTAACTTTTTAGCCAGTTCTGGCTCTGCCGGTAAGCGCTCCCCAATCTCAGATTGCGCGATCAATTGCGAGAGTTCGCCCTGCAAGCGCTGAAATGGATGCAGAGTATCTGATTTGGTGGAGGTTGTTTCTTCTTTCATCATGAGCGTTGACTCTTTCATCGGATGGGTTCAATG
The DNA here is from genome assembly GCA_012797695.1 of Anaerolineaceae bacterium. Classification (GTDB taxonomy): domain Bacteria; phylum Chloroflexota; class Anaerolineae; order Anaerolineales; family Anaerolineaceae; genus UBA6107. The sequence goes on from JAAZOQ010000177.1 coordinate 4,199, forward strand.
ACCGGGATGAAATCGAATTTGGTGACATCGACCAGTCCCAGATCAGAGATGCGTAACTCAGGAATAACCACCAACCCCAGCAAACTCAACTGCATGTTGGG
>JAAZOQ010000178.1 GCA_012797695.1 Anaerolineaceae bacterium
GGCCCAGTTCGTGTGTGGCAAATGCAATCCGCAATACGCCCCCATTACCGCCTTCCCAACTGTTTCCGCAGAAGCCACCAGCAGCGGCGCGGACGTCTGGAGCAATGATGCGACAACCATGAGCCAGTACTGGCTGAGTTCGCTCTTCGTCGACCCAGCGGCCGCTTCAACCGACGTGGTTACCGCAATCAACACCCGCACCATCAACGCTGCCGGGGTGTACATGATCAGCACCAGCGCCGCCCCGAACGATGGTTCCATCACCTGGACCGCTTTGTTGGGTGCGGATTACGCCGCGAGCCTGCAATCGCTGCTGCCGCAATTACTGGCCGGGCAGGGCAACCTCAATGCCGGGGCAACCATTACCTTAGCCTCATTCAACCCGGACGTAGTTTCGACCGCCAAACAAGACCTGTTCAAGCAAGTAGCCGACTCTTTGGCCGCCGGGGACATCATCCCCTCGACCATCCGCTAATGCTCTCTGCAACTGATCAAAAATCCCGGCGATGGCCGGGATTTATTTTTTTTCTGAGGGGGAACCCATAAATTCTGACATGGTCGCCTGCCCGGGGGCGTTGACCGACTCGCGTTTTAGCACCTTCCCCACCGTCATGAGCAAAATCCGCAAATCCAGACCCAAGGACCAGTGGTCGACGTACCAGACGTCCAGGGTAAACTTCTCTTCCCAGGTAAGCGCATTACGGCCATTGACCTGCGCCCAACCGGTGATCCCCGGCAGCACATCATGACGGCGTGCCTGCTCTGGGGTATAGCGGTCAAGATAAGCTACCAGCAACGGACGCGGCCCCACCATGCTCATGTCACCACGCAGGATGTTGATCAACTCCGGCCACTCATCCAGGCTGCTGGCCCGCAGAAAACGTCCCAGGCGGGTCAAACGTTCGGCATCCGGCAGCAAGTGGCCCTGCGCATCACGAAGGTCCTTCATGGTGCGGAATTTGTAGATTGTGAAGAGCTTTCCCCTATATCCCGGACGCACCTGAGTAAAAAGCACGGGACTGCCCAGCCCAATACGCACGACGACAGCCGTCAGGGCAATGAACGGCGAAAGGACGATCAAAGCCAGCGACGACACAACCAGGTCGAAAAGGCGTTTGGCAAAAGGAATGCGGTTTTCACGTTGCGGTTTGGGCATATCCTCCATTTTACCAGAGAAAGAAAACGTCCAGACGGCATTGTACGTTATAATGGAGAGCATCAAATCAATCTCTCCCTGCGAAACCAGGATCAAGGAAGTAAAAATGGCTCAAAAGAAAGGTCGTGTTTTTTCAGGCGCTCGCCCCACCGGCAAACAACATCTGGGGAACTATCTGGGCGCAATTAAGAATTACGTCGCGCTGCAGGATGAGTATGATTGTGTTTACAGTATCGTCGATCTGCATGCGCTGACCACTCTCGAAACCACTCGCGATCTCAAACAGAATTGTCTCGAAATGGCTCTCGACTGGCTGGCCGCCGGCATCGATCCCCAAAAATCCATCGTGTTCGTGCAGTCGCACGTACCCCAGGTCACTGAACTGCACACCATCCTCTCGATGGTCACCCCACTGGGCAAGCTGACCGATCTGCCCACGTTCAAAGAGAAAATCCGCGACCATCCCAATAACGTCAACTACGGTCTGGTAGGATACCCGGTGCTCATGTCAGCGGATATTACCCTGTACAAAGCTGATCTGGTACCGGTCGGGATCGATCAGGCTCCGCACATCGAGTTCACCCGCGAAACGGTACGTTCCTTCAATTACCGCTTCAATACCAATGTACTGATCGAACCGCAGATGAAAGTTACCCAGTTTCCCAAGATCATGGGCATCGACGGCGTCAACAAGATGAGCAAGAGCCTGAATAACGAGATTGAAATCTCGGCCACCGCTGAAGAAACGCAAAAGCGCGTGCTGTCGATGGTCACCGACCCCAACCGCCAGCGCCGTACCGATCCCGGCAACCCGGATATCTGCAACGTTTTTGCGCTGCACAAGATCTTTTCCGCCGCGGAACAGGTCGAAAATATCAACACCGAATGCCGCCGCGCCGGCATTGGCTGCGTGGACTGCAAGAAGATGCTGGCCCAGAACATCAATGCCAACCTGGCCGGGCTGCGCGAACGCCGTACTGAGCTGGCAGCTCATCCGCAGGACGTGCTCGACGTGCTGGCCGATGGTGACAAACGCGCCCGCGTTATCGCCGAAGCCACCATGCAGGAAGTCCGTCGGGCAGTAGATTTCCTCGAATAAAACTGCGCACCCATATCCGCTAATGAGCCGAATGAAACACCAGCGTGCTCATTAGCGGTTCTTTTTCAGGAAAAACCGTGAGAACCGTTCTTCAGCGCGTCAATCATGCTTCCGTCAGCGTCGATGGCAAAGTCGTCGGCCAGATCGGCAAAGGCCTGCTCATTTTACTGGGCATTGGCCCGGAAGATGACGCCGCCAAGACCGCTGTACTGGCACAGAAGATCGCCACCCTGCGCATCTTCGAAGATGAGCAGGAAAAGATGAACCTGTCGCTGCTGGATATTCAGGGGGAAGCACTGATCATCTCGCAATTCACCCTGTATGCAGATACCCGCAAAGGGCACCGGCCTTCATTCACCGACGCCGCCCGACC
>JAAZOQ010000179.1 GCA_012797695.1 Anaerolineaceae bacterium
CGGCTATTTTCGTAACTTAGGGCTGAAGAGCATAAAAGGTCGGTACCAAGAACTATGTATTTCTTGATGAACCGCCGGATGCGGACCCGCATGTCCGGTGGTGTGAGAGGGGGCGGTTAGTCACCGCTCCCTACTCGATTTTTAATATTGCGATCTGGCTTTATCTCTCGGAAATTGAATTGGCAATTTCTATCATTGCCGATCGGTCGATTCCTTCTCCAGTACTCACCAGCAGGTAGATCCAATCACCGGTTTGCCAGTAAAGCCGCTGGGTTTGGGAAACGTCCACTTGATGCCAGGAGGAGTCGGCTTCACTTGCCTCTTTGCCGAGGGCACCTTCAGCGTAGATCGCGTTTACATTCCCCACCTGGACGGGAATCTTGACCCCATCAGGAATCTCTTCGGTCAAAAGTTGGCATGGAGTATCTGCTGCATTCTGAACCGGGCATTGATAAAGTCTGAGATTGGGGACTCCAAACTGGGTATTGATAAACAAGGTCATGGAGGAAACACCCAAAAGATGAATTGTATTAAATGTGCTGCCTAGGGGCAGTTTGCTCGGTTCCTGGATGTGATAGCCTGAAGCGAGTTCGGCATCCGAGAGAGAATTGTATGAATTTGTGTCGGCCAGCATTTGATCAGCGGATAGCGCATCTGAAATTGACCCGGCCAGGGAAATCATCTGTTCTTCTGAGAGGCCTGGTCCGCCTTCTGGAGAGGAGAAAGTGGCATATAGTTCTAAGCGGATGCCTTTGGCTTCCCAGAGAAGTGCCTGGCTGGCGCGGAAAATATCATTTTGAGTACTGCAGGCATTTGGGGGGGAGCGAAAACCAGTGACATATTCCGCTTCATGCTCATTTCCGGCGATTTCCACGTTTAACCTCTCGAGAGAATTATTTTGGCCTGCCTGTAACTCGGTCAAGGGTGAGGTGGTACTTTCTCGGATGAACAGGGATGGGTACGCAGCACCGTTGTAGGCATACTGGAGGCAGACAAAACCGGTGTTCTCCTCGACAGTGGCGAAATCGAATTGATAGCCTGATGGCATTGCTTGAGGGAGAATTAGCTTGAATCCGGCCAGTTTTTCTGCATCAGCCAGATTACTGAGATGGCTGGGGTCGACAGGTTGCTTGACAGAAAGATCGTTGGTTAAACTTTGAGCCATTGCCAACAAAGCGGCTTCTGATACGGGGTTGCTGGTGGGTGTGGCAACAGCACTGAGGGTGTACAGAATATCGTCATGCTGCCAGCGCAGGAACGAAGCGCCGGAACTGGAGTTCCAATCCCCTTCTTCTCCGTAAAAGGAACCCTGAACGAATTCAGCATAGTCATCACCAACCTGAGCGGTCTTGATTTCCGCCGCGGCTCCCACATCGACTGGCTCAGGTGTGGCTCCATGCAAGGGAAGTTGTTCCAGCCAGAGCGAAATGCCAGTTTTGTCATTTTTATAAAAAAGAGTCGCACGTTCCTGGTCTACTGTGGTCGATTCGAGATAGTAACCCTGTGGCAGGGAAGAGAGTTGCATCAAAGGATAGTTGACCTTTGCCTGAGTGTTTTCAAGACTTGGGTTTGTATTAACTGTGACGCTTGCATTGGCCGGAAGGGATATTTCGACCACAGGCAGGGGGGTAGGGCTGGGTTGAGAAGATTCTTCTACGGTCTGGGTGGGGACGAAGAAGCGTAGTATTCCCTGAGCTAGAGTTTTCCCTTGGGGGCTTGCAAACAAGAAGAATACTGTGACAATAATGAGCAACATAAAAACTGCCGGTACAAGTTTGAATCTCTTGATCTTGCTGGATCTGTATGGTAGTTCAACTGGTGTTTCACGGAGAGAATCCTTTTGGATTCTGGCTTGCATGGCTTGCCACGGATCGTGATCTTGGGGAACACTGATTTCTGCTAATTCACGAAGCAGGTTTTGTTTTAACTGTTTGTCGTTCATTGCATTACTCCTTCTCTTTTTCACAAGCCAAAGAGGATTGGGAATCAGGTGAATCGTTAGGGTCTTTCTCTTCACTGAGAAATTGGCGTAATTTTCGCCGCGCGGTATGAAGCCACCACTTGATAGAAGAAACGGGTGCGTTTAAAGAGCGACTAATTTCGATTTCTTTCATGTCCAGAAAGTATTTCGCGACAACGGCTCCGCGCTGATCTGGGGTAAGCCTGCGCAAAGCTAGTTTAATTTGCTGGTGCGTCTCTTGCGATTCTACTATTGCTTCTGGAGCGGGCTGTCGATCGATCAGCCAGTCTTTGAGGTGAGCGGTAAATTCGTCTTCAGGTTCGTCGAGAGGAATCAATTTGTTCTGGCGTTTGGCTTCCTTGATTGCTGCATTGATGACGCTTTTGAAGAACCAGGGGCCAAATTGGGCTGAAGAAAGCTGTTCAATTTTTCGGCTTGCTGAAAGGAAAGCTGCCTGAACAATATCTTCGGCCAGACCTGTATCCTGGACGATGAGATAGGCGGTACGTACGGCCTGGAAGTAGTACTTTTCCACGAGCGGCTCCAGACCATCCAGGTTTCCTTTCTTCAAAAGATCGATTGCGTCGATTTCATTCATAGATTTCCTTTCATTGTATTGAGAGGCCTCTATATATATGATCTTTTCGATTCAAAAAAGTTAGTAACGAAAAAAAGTAATCGACCCAAGTCCACCCCAGCAAAAAAAGACTCAATTTACTTTACTCATCAGGTTTTAGGCTCAATATCTCTCTTCTTTATCTACACAATTTCTACAAAAATGAAGTGTATCTTAACACTTGTACCCCGAAAAAAGGGATTTAAGCGTATTGAAAAAAACGTCACCTTTCTTAAGGAGAATATCTTTGGAATGAAGCTTGACGGGGCACTAGAAAAATATTAAGGAGCAAAAAAATGCGTAACAGAGTAAAAAAATTGGCACTGATTCTTCTTTCTCTGGTGTTGATTTCTTCATTCCTGACAGCTTGCTCTTCGAGCAGCTCGACGACCGCCACCACTGGAGTGGTAACGACCGTCAGTGAATCAAGCACTGTCGAGGCATCTGGAAATATCACCGCCAAGCAGCAGACGACCTTGAGTTGGGAAACCAGCGGTATTGTGGGCGAGGTCAATACGGATACGAACAGTTCCGTTAGCAAGGGTGATGTCTTGATGACGTTGGATCCTTCGACGGCACCTTCTGATGTGATCGAAGCCCAAGAAACTCTGGTTTCTGCCAAAGCTGATCTTGAAAGTGCGCAGATGTCAAATACTGCAAAAGCTCAGGCTGCGGTCACTTTGGCTTCGGCACAAAGTGATTACAATTCCGCACTGGCGGCCTACTGGAATAAATCGGGCACCCAGGGGACTGAAGAGCAGATTGCGGTGGCAACCGCAAAATTACAGATTCAGGATAACAAGATCTATGATCTGAAAAAGAAGTTGGATGCCTTATCCGATTTACCTGATAACGACAGCGGCAAAGCTCAGGCCCTGCAGGAATACAACCAGGCTTTGATTGACCGTACTTCTCTGAAATCTAATCTCGATTATTTGAAGGCCACTCCAGATTCTTTGGATGTGCAAACTTTGCAGGCGGCACTTGATCTGGCCAAAGCTAAACTTGAAGATGCTCAGCGGGCTTATAACGAAGTGAAAGATGGCCCCAGCTCAGACGAAATTTCTTCCGCTCAGGCCAAGGTCGATGCAGCGCAATCTACTGTCAATATGCTCAGCATCACTGCTCCATTTGACGGCGAAGTAGTGGCTATCCAGACCCAGGTCGGCGACCAGGTGGATTCTGGCACAGCAGCCATCATTCTGGTCAACCGTTCCGTGCTTTATGTCGACATTCTCGTCGATGAAACGGATATTTCTAAAGTTGAAATTGGCGACACGGCTACCATTTCTTATTCTGCTATGCCGGATAAAACTTCAACGGGTAAGGTGACCTTCATCAATCCGGTTGGAACTTCTTCCAGCGGTGTGGTCAATTACACGGTGCGAGTAACTCTTGATGAGGCCGATGCTGATATTTTACTTGGCGCGACCGCAACAGTGGATATTAACACGGGCGCTGCAACTGAATCGTTGGCTGTCCCGGTGGAAGCTGTTCAGTCAGATGACAGTGGTGAGTACGTGATGCGCGTCAATTCTGATGGAACCACAGAACGGGTGACCGTTGTAAGTGGTACGGTTTCGGGTACCTCAGTCATGGTAACCTCCAGCGATTTGAGTGCAGGTGATGTTGTTCAATTGACTTCATCCTCCTCTTCTTCCTCTTCATCTGATAGCAGTCAGCAACAAGATGCCGGGAGTCTGCTGGGTGGCGCTACTGGTGGTGGTATGAGTAGCGGCGGGAATCCTCCTTCTGGTGGCGGCGCGCCGGCTGGCCCTGGTCAGTAAAAGACAACAACCATCAAGAAGAAATGAGGTAATTCTATGATCGAAGTAAAAGATCTGACGAAGATCTATCAAGTGGGCGACATGGAAGTGCATGCGCTGGATGGGGTCTCGATGAAGATCGATGATGGTGAAATGGTATCCATCATGGGCCCCTCCGGCTCAGGCAAAAGCACGCTCATGGCCATTCTGGGATGTTTGGATATCCCGACATCAGGTCGTTACTGGATCGATGGCGATGAAGTTGAAAAGATGAATGAAGATGAACAGGCATTTATTCGCGCTCACAAGATCGGCTTTGTCTTTCAACAGTTCAATCTGTTGCCAAGAACGGATGCTCTTGAAAATGTGATGCTGCCCATGATCTATGATGGCACCAGTTCGAAAGAACGTATCGAACGGGCCACTGAAGCACTTGAGATTGTTGGCCTGGGAGAACGGATTCATCATCACCCTAACCAGCTTTCAGGTGGACAGCAGCAGCGCGTAGCCATTGCTCGCGCTCTGGTCAATCAGCCTTCCATTTTGTTGGCAGATGAACCGACCGGTAACCTTGACAGTAAAACAGGCGCTGAGATTATTGCCATCTTCCAGAAGTTGCATCGTGAACGGCATCAGACGGTGGTCTACGTGACCCATGATGCTTTTACCGCCCGGCATACGGAACGAATCATCCACATTGCCGATGGTAAGGTTCAACGTGAGGAAATGGTTCCGCATCCTCTGGTAGCAGGGGCGTCTCATCGCAGCGAGGATGCAGCCGCCAACGATGCAGAAGAGGCGTAAAATGAAAAAGAAATTGAATGTATTTAGCGGTATCAACCTGGTAGGCAATGTCAGAATTGCTCTGCGCGCACTGCGGTCGAATATGTTGCGTTCTTCCTTGACGGTGTTGGGCATCGTCATCGGCGTGGCTGCGGTGGTAGCACTTCTTTCCATTGGGAAGGGAGCCACTGCTAACATTACCGATCGGGTCGCCAGCATGGGTTCAAACCTGATCACTATCTCTACTCAGATGCGTTTTGGCCCTGGTGGGTCCAGTTCTGATTCGAGTTCACTGCTTTACACTGATTATGAACAGATCTCTTCCTCAATTTCGGGGATTCGCTCAGTAGTTCCGATTTATTCAGGGCAGGAGCAGATATCCAGTTCGACTCGGTCTTCCCGCTATTCAATCACGGGGGTGACGGCTGATTATCTGGATGTGCGTTCTTACACTATTGGTCAGGGGCGGTTCATTTCGGAAGAAGACATTGCCTCGGATAAACAGGTGGTCGTGTTGGGCTCTCAGGTAGCGGATGACATCTTTGACGGTTTATCCCCTCTGGGCCGCAAGCTGACCATCAATGGCAAGGAATTCACCGTCGTTGGGGTATTCGAAGAGTCGGGTTCCTCAACCGGTATGTCGAGCGGCGATGACGTAGTCTTGATTCCGTTGAGCACTGCTTATGACAAGATCTTTGGCACTACAGCCATGAGCAATGGGCAGCGCACGGTCTCGAGTATCTTGATTTCCGCTTCCTCTTCGGATGTGGTTGATCAGGTCATCAGCGATGTGGAGTTGCTGCTGCGCTCGAATCATAAACTGACTTTGACAGAAACCCTGCCGTTCTCGGTGTCGAGCCAGGCGCAGGCGCTTGAAACTCTGAGTACTGTCTCGAGCACTTTGACGGCCTTTCTGGGTGCAATTGCTGCTATTTCCTTGATCGTTGGCGGTATCGGCATCATGAACATTGAACTGGTCTCGGTGACTGAACGTACCCGTGAGATTGGTCTGCGCAAGGCCGTTGGGGCGACCCAGCGGGTCATCTTGACCCAGTTCTTGATCGAAACCATGACACTGGCGGTGATGGGAGGTGTGCTGGGCATTTTGCTCGGCAGTGCCATTGCAGAAACGTTCACGCTATTAGGGGTGATTACTGCCAAGATCACTGCGGATACACTCCTGCTGGCGTTCTTCTCTGCAGCGGTCATTGGTTTGTTCTTTGGTATCTATCCGGCTTATCAGGCTTCCAAGCTGCGCCCGATTGTGGCACTTCGCTACGAGTAAACCGGGTGAAAAGGAGTTTTATGAAAAGACCAGTTACGTTGACCATTGCTGCAGTTTGTGTACTGGTTTTGATTCTGGTCAGTGCGGTTTGGCCGATGGTGGGGGGTAACCGCCTGCTAGGGGTCGAAAGCTTCCCGCAGGGAGCCGCCGCACCTGAGCAAGGACGCTTTGGTGGTGCCAATGTTAGCGGTACTCCCTCTGCATTGGCTACCCCAGAAGGTACCCCCTCTGCTGATCAAGCCCAACCGGGCGGACAGCCGCAGGCCCCATCTGATCAGCAGGCCCCACAGGGGAATCCGCCTGATCAGAACGGACAGCAGGGAACCCCGTCCAATAATGGGCAGGTTCCGCAGTTTGGCCGACAACGCCAGGGAGGCCAGGCCCGCGGTGGATGGGGTATGCTCCGCTTCAACGGTATACTCGCTGATGTTCTCTATGCGCTCGAAATTGCTTTGGGCATCGCTTCTATCATTGGATTGTGGTTGTCGAAGCGTTGGGGAAGTATCCTTGCCATTATCTTGGCTGCGCTGGTTTTGATCGTTACGCTGCCGGGCTTGCTGCAAATGACAGCAGTGGCTTTAGTGGTTGAAAATGTGTTGAAAGTTCTGCTCTCCGTTGGTATCATGGTTTTAGTACTCCTACCTGGTTCCCGACTTGCAGCAGAACCCGCAAAATAGTCTTTTTCTGCGGACAGGCTGCTTTATGGCAGCTTGCCCGCAGAAACCCAATAACAGGTGAAGCGAATGTCAAAGAAAATTTTGATTGTGGATGATGAACCAAAGATTGTGGAAATTTGCCGAGATTACTTGAAAGCTGCTTTCTTTGACACGATTTCAGCAAATGATGGCCCTTCTGCTTTAGCTGCAGTGGACCGCGAAAATCCAGATTTGATTATTCTTGATCTTATGCTCCCGGGCATGGATGGGTTGGATGTCTGCCGTGAAATTCGCAAAGAACATAATACCCCCATCATCATGTTGACGGCACGCGTGGAAGAAACGGATAAGATCATCGGTCTGGAACTGGGCGCGGATGATTACATTACCAAGCCTTTCAGCCCGCGGGAGCTTGTCACCCGAGTACGTACGGTACTGCGCCGCGTAGCGGGGAACTCGCCAGCAGAGGTCATTCGCATTGACGATTTGACCCTCGACCGCAATCGCTATGTGGTTGTTTTGCCCACCGGGGAAGTTTCCCTGACCCCGACTGAATTTGAAATTTTGGCGACCCTGGTCAGTCAGCCGGGCCGTATTTTTTCTCGCTCTCAATTATTGGTAGCCGTGCGCGGTGTTTCGTTCGAGAGCTATGAACGAGCCATCGATTCGCACATTCGTAACCTGCGCAAGAAGATCGAACCGGAAGATGGTGAGCCTCGCTACATCATCACAGTTCATGGCGTGGGTTACAAATTTGCAGGTCATTAAAATGAATAACCCCTTAAAAGTAGAATCGATCAAGAGTATTCGCTCGCGATTGCTGCGCATTGTGTTGCGTGCGTTTGCAATTGTGGTTGTTATCACCATTATCAGCATTTTGGGTATCACTATCTATGAAATCAATAACTCTGCTCGTCAGAACCCCTTTTATCGCTCTCCCAGTACTATGCTGTTGGAAGCGTTCTATGTGGGTAATGGCGGCTGGAACAATGTTGATAAGCTAGTGCAGGAAGCCCAAAAACCAGATAGTCAGTACCCGGCTCAGGATTGGAATAATTCGCTGATACTGGATGCCAATGATACGGTCATTCTGGATCATGGCCGCACAAATACTCCGCTGGTGGGTACCGTGTACAAGCCTGACCCCAATCAGCCGCGCAATGAGATCCGTGTGAATGGGCAGATTGTGGGTTGGCTGGTCAATGACGTCAAGGAAATTCCTCATCCGCTGCGATTGACGATTTCCTTCATCAACCCTATTGCCGAGATTTCGGTCGTCCTGGCTGTCTTTTCGGTGATTATCGGCATTTTGCTGACCCGCCGTGTGGTCAACCCGGTATCTGAGGTGATGGCCGCCGCGGAACGTGTGGCAGCGGGCGATCTTTCTACCCGCATCAAGATCAAAAAAGGGAACGACGACCTTTCCATCCTGGTCGAGCATTTCAATGCCATGACTGAAGCTCTGGAACGCAATGATTTCGAACGACGTCAATTACTGGCAGATGTGGCGCATGAACTGCGAACACCACTGTCGGTTTTGCGCGGACGTCTGGAAGGCGTGGTCGATGGCATCTATCCGGCCAATGAGTCCAGCATTGCTCCGGCTCTCGAAGAAACTTACTTGCTTGAACGGCTGGTGGAGGATTTGCGCTTGCTGACCCTGGCTGAAAACCGCCAGTTGCACTTTGAGTTGCATACGGTTGATCTGGTGCAATCACTCGAACGGACCATTGCCATTTTTACTCCGCAGGCGCAGGATAAAGGCATCGAGATTAATTTCAAAGCCGAGGTACAACAGGCCAATGTTCGGGTGGACCCCCAGCGTCTGGAACAGGTGATTGGCAACATTATCGATAACGCGTTGCGTTACGTCAGTGCAGAACATGGTCAGGTCAACATTCAGATTTCACAGCAAGATCAAGACTATTGGGTCTCGATTGCTGATAATGGGACCGGATTGCCGGCGGGTGAGATCGATCATATCTTCGACCGCTTTTGGCGCAGCGAAAAAAGCCGCGCTCGCGCAGCCGGAGGCGCTGGTTTGGGCCTGGCAATCGTCAAACAGCTGGTCGAGGCACAGGGCGGCCGGGTTGGGGCGGAGAATGCCTCAACTGGTGGCTTGAAGATCTGGTTTGCTTTTCCGCGGTCTCAACAAGAGGCCGAAAACAACTGACATCAGGCTTATTTATTGTAGTGTTGCATTGTGCTATAATGCTATCAGCACTTAATCCCAGTCCGACGGAGAATGCTGATGGAAACTCAGGATTATCGCCTCTATAAATACCGCTGGGTGATCTTGGCGGTATTTATGTTCATTAACCTGACGATTCAAGTGTTGTGGATTGGTTTTGCCCCGATCACCGGGCCGGCCGCGCAGTATTATGGCGTGACCGATCTGCAGATTGGCTTTTTAGCCATGACGTTCATGATCGCGTTTATCCCACTCTCGATCCCTGTATCTTGGGCAATCGATACCTATGGCTATCGTAAGACGGTGGGCCTGGGCGCCATCCTCATGGCAGTGTTCGGGGTAATGCGTGGTCTGGTTGGTACCAACTATACTCTGGTATTGATCAGCACGATTGGTATTGCGGTTGCTCAACCCTTCTTGCTCAATGCCTGGACGACAGTACCCGCCAAATGGTTCAATGTGGAGTTCCGCGCCACAGCAGTGGGTCTGGTTACCCTGGCCAACCTGGTAGGCACGGCCCTGGGGATGGTCTTGACCCCGATCCTTATTGAGTCGATGCCTATTCCTCAGGTGCAGTTGATCTATGGCATTCTGGCGGCTTTTTCCTCTTTGCTTTTCTTGATTTTTTCGCGAGAAACTCCACCCACCCCGCCTTGCCCGGCAGGGATGGAGGTACGCGCGCTGATGCTCGATGGTTTGAAGAACGCGGTCAAGAACCGCATGTTCTGGTATTACCTGGCCGTATCTTTCATTGGCATGGGCCTGTTCAACGGCATGACCACCTGGGTGGAAGCAATCATTCGCCCACGGGGGTTCACTCCAACCGATGCCGGTACGCTGGGTGCGTTGATGCTCATTGGTGGAACGATTGGCGCCGTGGTGTTGCCGCCCTTCTCGGATAAGAGTCACAAACGCAAGCGCTTTTTGCTGTTGGGTGTACTGGCCGCTATCCCTGGGCTGATCGGGGTTACTTTTGCACAGTCTCTCTGGCTGCTGGACGTTTCGGCCTTTGTCATGGGCTTTTTCATCACCAGCATCAGTCCGATCGGCATGCAGTATGCGGCTGAGATCACGCAACCCACTCCAGAAGGGACCAGCAATGGTTTGATCCAGCTCTTTGGTCAGGCCTCCGTCGTTTTTGTGTACATCATGGAAGCCACCAAAGCTCCGGATGGTTCCTTTACCCCGGCCCTGTTGATCATGGTGGGGTTGCTGCTGGTCAGTGCCGTGTTGATTACTCAGTTGAAGGATCCTGAGTATTTAAAAAAGGCGGAACAGCATGAGTGAGCACGAACCCTGTTTCATTGGCGTTGATCTGGGAACTTCTGGCTGTAAGACCGCGCTCATTTCGCTGAGCGGCAA
>JAAZOQ010000180.1 GCA_012797695.1 Anaerolineaceae bacterium
AATGAACAGACATCCAAGCAGCACGAACAGCAACAACGCGCCAAAAAAGTCTAGCGGGTAGAAATGGATTGAGCTGTTGGGGTTGGCAATATTGACGGTAAAGGCTCCCACCAGCAAGTTGACCAGCGCGAGGACGAAACCATAGAGCACAGCAGCGGTGATCTTTCCAAACAGGATCGCTGAATCGCTTAACCGGCTGGCCAACAGGGTTTCGAGAGTGTGCCGTTCACGTTCGCCAGCAATGGCATCCGAGACCATCCAGGTGGTCATGAAAACGGGCATCCACGACCACACGAGCGGAAGCAGGGGAACGGTGAACCATTGTTCACGTGATTGCAGCGGCATAACGATGCCAAAAACCGCCACCATGATGAAAATGTAGAGAATGCCGCTGCGTTTCGAACCACGCATGAGCAGCATCTCATTCCATTCTTTGCGAATAATTGTAAAAAGATCAGTAATCATTTTTTCCTTCTTTATGCCGGGTTGTCTTTCACTAGTTCCAGAAATACTTCTTCCAGGTTGGCTTTGCCTTTCTTGACCTCATCGATTGCCATACCCTGCCCGATGAGAAGCTGTACCAGTGGGGAAGTATCTACGTCGCCAGTCAGCTCAATGTTGACACGGTCATTTTGTACCTGCACAGATTTGACCTCTGGGCGGGCAGCAAGCAGATCGGCGATCTTGGCGGGGATGTTTTTGCCGGTGACTTCAAGACGATGATCTTTACCCTGTTTACGCAGTGCGTCCGGAGAACCCACGGAAAGCAGTTTGCCCTGGCGGATGACGGCAACCTCGTCGCACAGTTTCTCGGCTTCGGGCAGATTATGGGTAGTCAGAAAGACGGTCATGCCCCCCTGGCGCACCAACTGCTGAATGTCTTCGAGCAAGGCGGCTGAGGCTACCGGGTCAAGCCCGGCGGTGGGTTCATCCAGAAAAAGCAAGCGTGGCCGGTGCAGCAGGGTGCGGGCGATGGCCAGCTTTTGCTTCATGCCGCGACTCCAACCTCCAACCTGTTCTCCTCGCCGGTCCCACAGATCGAGACTGGTAAGCAGTTCCTGAATGCGGCTTTTTCGCTCCGCAGATGAAAGATGCCAGACACGGGCATAAAAATCTAGATTGGCTTCAGCACTCAGCCTTTCATAAAGACCGGTCTGCTCCAGCAATGCTCCAGATTGAGTGCGGATTGCTTCTCCCTCCCGAAGGGTATCTTTGTCAAAGACCTGAGCGGAACCGGAAGTGGGTTCGATCAATCCCAGCAGCAACCGAATGGTGGTAGTTTTGCCTGAGCCATTGGGACCTAAAAAGCCAAAGATCGTTCCAGCGGTCACGTCAATCGATAAATCATCGACGGCGTGTACCTCTCCAAAATAGCGGCTCAAGTTTTGCGTGTGAATAATCTGTGAAACCATTTTTCCTCTCTATTCTTGCGATAAGTGTTTCATAATGTTCTGCATTTGCTTGCGGTAGTTTTCGAAAGCGACACGACCGGCAGAAGTTTCAGAAATCAAAGTTTGCGGCATCTTTCCGCGGAAAGTTTTTTCGATAGCGACATAGCCTGCCTCTTCCAACCGAGAAAGGTGGGCGGAGAGATTGCCTTTGGTCAGCCCGGTCTCGCGCAGCAGGAAAAGGAAATCCACTTTTTCGACCGGGTACAAGATCGACATGATCAATAATCGTGCCGGCTCATGGATGAGGCGGTCGAGTTCAGTTAGCTCTTTAAGGTCCTCATTCATCCCCTGCTCCTTGCTCACGGGCAGCAGTGGAGCGCAGGTAGCGAATGAAAACGATAAACCCCGAGATAACCCACATCAGGCCAAGACCCGAAAAAATGTAAGCTGCGGCCCATTGATCGGAGAGGTTGGCCCAAGACAGCGCAGCTCCTAATACCAAACAAAAGAACCCTTCGAGATAAAAGCGTCGGAGATCCAGCCAGATGCCCAAATAGGTAATGGCCAGCCCCATGCAAGCGGCCAGCAGTAAGGGCCAGTAGCGATCTGGAATCAGCTGATTGAATACTCCAAGCAGTGCGGAGATCAAAAAGGCTACCAGAAAAGGCAATAGAATACGGCGCAGTTTCTGGGAAGGAGTGCGTTTGCGGTATTCCACGTAACCGGTACGCGGGTAGGTAACCTTCTCTTTGATTTTAGGCAGAAGATTGCGGGTCAGAAGGGCCGCACCAAAGATGAGCAGTGGCTGCCCAATGCCCAGAATCCAGTTCCAGTACGGCAGTCCGGTGACGAGAGCCGCCAGAAGATCGGTCAACCCCAGCAGCAAGATGACCAGGCCGCCGGCGATTTCAGAGAGCCCATCAATGTACCAGTAGCGTAAGGTGCGGGTAAGATCTTTAGATAACGAATTCATTTATTCTCTTTGCAAACTAGTTTGTAAAGCAAACTAGAATAATTATAACCCGATGAAGAACTTTGTCAAGATGGGGTAAACTGAAAATCGCCTATTGACATTTCAACGAAGACATCTATAATATAAACATACTTTATTCTATGAATAAATTAACTAGCCATGAGCAAAATTACCCGCGGCGACCGCGACCTTATTCGTTCCATCAATCGATCACTGATCCTGAATGTCATCAAGACGCAGGGTGAGGTATCGCGGGCGGCTATTGCCCACCAGACGGGGCTGAGCCCGGCTACGGTAACGGCAATTACCGGGCAATTAATTCAGGAAGATCTCATTTTCGAGAAAACTACAGGTGATTCTACAGGGGGGCGGCCGCCAATCATTCTGGCGCTCAACCCGCGGGGTGGATTCGTTATTGGTGTCAAATTGATGGAAAATCATGCAGTGGCTGCCTTGACCGACTTAAATGCCACAGTTCTTGAAAAAGAGATGGTCGATTTTTCAGAAGAGCGGGTAGAAGTAGTTGTTGAAGAGCTGGTGATGTTGGCAACCCGCTTGATCCATCAAGGAGGGATCAAGAAAAAACAGCTCTTGGGGGTTGGACTGGGGCTGGCGGGTGTCGTCGACTCGAGCCGGGGCATTCTGCGGCAAAGCCCTTTCTTTGGCTGGAAAGATACTCCTCTGCGTGATCTTTTGCAGGCCAAGCTGCGGGTGCCGGTCTACATCGATAATGATGTCAACACCCTGACGCTAGGCGAAAAATGGCTGGGCAATGGTTTACCGGTGGATGACTTTATCGTGATCACAGTTGGGCGTGGTATCGGTATGGGTATTGTCATCAATGGCCAGATTTACCGCGGCAAGGGCGGGGGCGCTGGCGAGTTTGGCCACGTGGTGGTTGACCCGGAAGGGCCACTGTGCGATTGTGGCAAGCACGGCTGTCTGGAAAGTTATCTGAGCGACCAGGCAATTTTGGCGACTGCCCAAAAGGAAGTTGATGCGGGTATTCAGGATCTGGGACAGTTGTTGGTTCTGGCTCAGGCTGGCAATCATGCCGCTGCGATGGTATTGACCCGCGCTGGCCGTCTGTTGGGGCAAGAAATCGCCAATGTAGTCAATATTTTGGATCCGCGCCTGATCTTGATCAGCGGTGAGGGCGTGCGCATGGGAGATATTTTCTTCTCGGCGCTTAGGGCTTCATTTAAGCAGCATGTGATGCCTGGCCTGGCCGAGGATACAGAAATTCGCGTCATTCCATGGGGGGATGACGTGTGGGCACGAGCGGCTGCGAGTGTCGTGATTGGTGAGTTGTTCAATTCGCCAATGCAAAAAGAAGAGGTTCGCTAATTTTTTTAGCAAAACATTATTTATTCAGTATCAAAAGTAATCAACATCTCTACGTAAGTAGAGTTTTGAGATGAAATAAAAAAAGGAAAAGGAGTTCGAGATGAAGAATAGTAAGTTGTTCGCTGTTTTATCCGTCTTTCTTGCTCTGGGTATGCTCTTAACTGCATGCTCTTCAGCAGCCACTCCGACTGCAGCCGCAACTGCTGCTTCCACCGAAGCCGCTACTACTGCCGCAGCAACCACTGAAGCTGCCCCTGCTGAGACGGTCACCGTGCGCTACTGGCACACGATGGATGACGCCGAATCCGCACAGCTCGACAAGGTTATTGCTGCCTTTGAAGCTGCCAACCCTGGGATCAAAGTGGAAGCCACCCGCTATGCCTATGATGACTTCAAAACTGCTTTGACTACCGCGATTGCGGGTGGGGACGTTCCGGATACTGCCCGCCTCGATATCGTCTGGGTTCCTCAATTTGCCAGTCAGGGCGCTTTGATGCAGCTGGATGGTGTATTGGCTGATTTCGATACCATCGCGGCTGACACTTTCCCTGGCCCGCTTTCCACCAACAAATGGAATGGCCATTATTATGGGTTGCCGCAAGACACCAATACCCAGGTGTTGGTCTATAGTAAAGATGCCTTCGCTGCTGCCGGGATCGATGCCGCGCCGACCACTATGGATGAATTCGTCACCGATGCTTGCAAGCTGAGCAATGCCAGCACAGAAACTTATGGGTATGCTGAGGGTGGCACTTACTTCTGGGCTCCAGCGCCTGTCTTCTACGCGATGGGCGGCAAAGTGACCGATGACGCCATTACTACCGCTACCGGTTACATCAATGGGCCTGAAAGCGTCGCTGTTTTCACCATGTTGAAGAAATTGTATGATGATGGCTGCATGTCCCCGAACCTGCTGGGTGGTGGTGTGGCTACTGATGCCGGTACCGGCACTGGAAAATATGCCATGATCATCGATGGCCCTTGGATGACCAACATCTATGCCTCCAACTATCCTGATTTCAAATACGATTATGCTCTCGTCCCTGCCAGTGACACGGGTACCAGCTCTGTCGTAGGTGGTGAAGATGTAGTGGTATTGGATGGTACCAAGAATAAAGAAGCTGCTTTGAAGTGGGTCGATTACCTGATGAGCGCTGATGCTCAAAAGATGATGGCTGAAGTGGGTGTGATGCCGACTTTGTCCAGCCTGACCGGCGATCCTGCACTGCCTGCGTATTTCTCCGTCTTCATGGAACAGTTGAAGACTGCCCAGGCTCGCACCGTCAGCCCGAAATGGGATGACATGGATACTGCTATCAACAATGCTTACCAGCGCATCCTCAAGGGTGACCAAACTGTTCAGGCTTCCCTGGATCAAGCCGCTGAAGAGATCAATGCTCTCTTGAAATAACTTCAGTCTTTGTGACTTATGCTGGCCGGTGGGGTTTGTTGGCCTCACCGGCCAAACTTCTAAATAGATTGAGTAAAATTATTGTCGAAGAAAAAATCGCGTCTGAGGTAAAGAAGAATGGTGCAAACTCAAAAGAAACGTAATCAAATCATCCCAGCTTTGATCTTTTTGTTGCCCGGGTTTGTTCTATTCTTTATGTTTTTTCTGGGACCCCTGCTGTATTCTTTTCGCATCAGCTTCTTCGACTGGAATTTTGCTCACCCTGATCGATCGACCTTTGTCGGTTTGCAAAATTACATTAATGAATTAAAGAGCCCAATTTTCCATCGTGCAGTGATCAACACGGCTGTTTATACCGGCATTACGGTGATCGTCAAAATGGTGTTGGGTTTCTTTGTGGCAGTACTTCTCAACCAGAAAATTGGCGGAAGGGCTTTCT
This sequence comes from Anaerolineaceae bacterium, assembly GCA_012797695.1. Classification (GTDB taxonomy): domain Bacteria; phylum Chloroflexota; class Anaerolineae; order Anaerolineales; family Anaerolineaceae; genus UBA6107. The sequence continues at coordinate 5,562 of JAAZOQ010000180.1, forward strand.
TTCGGGTGGCTTACTATTTGCCGGTGATCACCAGTTGGGTCATTGTTTCGCTGCTGTTTACTTACATGTTTAGCGGCCAGGGCGGTCTGGTGAACTATTTCCTTAAAGACGTTCTGCACGTAATCAACAAAAACGTAATGTGGCTGGCGGATCCAGTTCTGGCGTTGGTACCGGTGGTGCTGGTGGATATCTGGAAAGGGGTGGGCTGGACCGTCATCATTTACCTTTCTGGTCTGCAGGCCATTCCGGTGGAGTTATTGGAAGCTGCGGCTGTGGATGGTGCCAATCGCTGGCAGCGTTTGATCAAAATCATGCTGCCCATGATGCGTGGTACACTCACTTTTCTGGTGGTGGTGCTTGTATTGGGTGGCTTGAATGCTTATGTACCCTTCCAATTGATCACTCATGGTGATCCGATGGACCAAACTCATTCTATTTTGACTTTGATGTATCGTTCGACTTTCCAGAATCTTGATTTTGGCAGCGGCGCAGCCATCAGTTATTTGTTGACCTTATTCGTTTTTCTATTGAGTTTCGTGCAGTTGAAGCTGCTCCGTAAACCGGCTGGAGAATAAGATGAAACGATCACAACTTACTTTTCGAATCTTTACGTACATTATTCTCGCGATTGGGCTGGGAATTGTGGCGGTGCCATTGTGGTATATGGTTTCAACTGCCTTCAAGCCACAAACGATGGTCTTTGAACTGCCTCCGCAACTATGGCCAAATCCATCGACTTTCAATAACTTCATCAAGGCCATGACCACTGATAATTTTGGCCTGTATTTCTGGAACAGTGCCAAAGTGGCAGTGACAGCCACTCTACTGACCGTTTTGATCAGTTCTATGCTGGCTTTTGCTTTTGCCCGGCTCGATTTCAAATTCAAAGAGCCTCTGTTTTATCTGCTGCTGCTGGGGATGATGGTCCCGCCGGTCATGCTGATCATCCCGCAGTTTGTGATCAGTCATTGGCTCAAGCTGTATAACAATCTGTGGGGTTTGATTCTGGTGTACGTTACCATGAATATTTCGATGCAGACCTTTTTGCTGCGTGGGGTATTCGAGGATGTACCGCGTGACCTCGAAGAGGCAGCCATGATCGACGGTGGTGACCCGTGGACGATCTTTACCAAGATCATTTTGCCACTTTCGGGCCCGGGCATTGCCGTGGTGGTCATCAATTCCTTTCTTTATTCCTGGGAAGAGTACTCGTGGGCCAATGTCAACATTGGGGATGCCACCCAGCGCACCTTACCGATTGGGATTGCCCTCTTCCAGACCGCTCATTTGACGGAATGGGGACAGGTCTTCGCGGCCTCTCTGGTGGCTCTGGTACCAGTTGTGATCATCTTTCTGGTCTTTCAACGTTACTTTGTGCAGGGCATTTCAACGACTGGGATTAAAGGTTAGTCTGTATGGTACAGAAGTTGTTTTTGGATTTTTCGATTGCCCCTGATAAAGGGACTTATTTGAATGAAGAAGAGGTTTCTCTTGAGTTACGGGTAACCGCTCGAGAAACATGCAATGCTTCTCTTGAGCTTCGTTACTGGCGCGGACTGGTAGAAGTGAGCCGCCAAATTCAGGATTGGCCCTTACAGGCAGGCAGCAACCAGAGAGAGATCATTTTTGGCGCGCCGGCAAATCTGTCTGAAGGCGGGTATGGAGTGGAGGCACGTTTAAGCAGTGGAGGGGAAGAAGCCAGATGTGAGACGGCTTTTGACTTTTTGTGTGACTGGGCGGAATTTCCACGCTATGGCTTCGTCTGCGATTTCACCCCTGACCGCCAGGATGCTGAAGCCACCATTCAGGCCTTGGCCCGGTTCCATTTGAATGGCCTGCAGTTCTATGACTGGCAATATCGGCATGACGATCTGGTTCCGCCGACAGACGAATTCATCGATCCGTTGGGGCGGCCGCAGTCGCTCCAGGCAGTGCGGGATCTAATCGCGGCTGCGCATCGACACGGCATGAAAGCCATGCCTTATCTGGCGATTTATGCCGCCTCAGCAAAGTTCTGGCATGCGCATCCTGAGATGGCGCTCTATGATGAAAAGCATCAACTC
>JAAZOQ010000181.1 GCA_012797695.1 Anaerolineaceae bacterium
CTTTCGCAAATACGGGGTTGCATATGCTTTCATTGCAGTTCCGGTGATTTCAATGCTTTTGTTTATCTTCATCCCAATGGCGATCTCGTTTTACTGGAGCCTTTGTGATTTTTCCGGTATTCAGGCTCCCCGGTTCATTGGCTTGGATAACTACATCAAACTATTCACAGTTGACAAGATATTCATTCAGGCGCTGAAAAATACTCTTTTGTTTGTTGTGTTGAGTATGTTCATCGGTCCAACCCTGGGTTTGCTGACTGCATTGATGCTGAATCAAAAAGTAAAATTTCAAGGTTTATTCCGAACCGCGTATTTTCTACCTGTGATGACTTCAATGGTGGTCGTTTCGACGATTTGGAAAATGCTTTATAACCAGAATGGTATCTTCAATACAGTTCTCACCAACATCGGCTTATCCCCGGTAAACTGGCTGTCTGACCCCAACAAGGCTTTGATCTCGGTGGTGATTGCTTCTGTCTGGCAGGGATTCGGTTTTGAGACGGTGATTTTTCTGGCTGCGCTGCAGTCCATCCCGAAAGAACTCTATGAAGCCGCTGATATCGACGGGGCCAATGGCATCAATAAATTCTTCAACGTGACCCTGCCGTCGCTGCGCTCCGTGATCACTTTTGTCTACATTTATGGGTTGATCGGCAGCTTCCAGACCTTTGACCAGATGTACGTCATGACAAAGGGCGGGCCGGTCTATCGGACGACCACGATTGTTTTATATCTCTTCGATAAATTCCAGGATCTGCGCTTGGGCTATGCTTCAGCCATTGCTTACGTTCTGTTTTTCATCTTGGTGATCCTTTCATTTATCCAGTGGAGACTCCCTGGCAGCAAGAGCACGGAGGCATAACATGCGAAAAATCCAGAAGATTACAGGAAGAACGATCCTTTATATCGTTTTGATCGTTACCTCGCTGATAATGTTCGTTCCGTTTTATTGGGCGATCACTTCTTCGATCAAGATGGAGCAGTTTATCTTTGCTTCACCTCCGCAGTGGTGGCCTTCCCCGATCACCTTTAAAAATTACCTCGGCATGTTACAGCGGGTGCCCGGGTTCCCTCGCTATTTCTTGAACAGTGTGCTTATCGCAGGGGCAATCACGTTGGCCCACGTCTTTTTCGATACGCTGGCTGCCTATGCCTTTGCCAAATTGAAGTTTCCGGGGCGGGATGCGATCTTCTTCATGATGCTGCTGGGGTTGATGATTCCTTTTCAAGTCAACATGATCCCGATCTACCGTATCCTTTCTTCTTTGAAGATGGTGGATACATATGCCGCGCTGATCGTCCCCAACATGACCAGCATCTTTGGTATCTTTTTGATGCGGCAATTTCTGATCAGTATTCCCAATGACCTGCTGGATGCAGCTCGCATCGACGGATGTGACGAACTGGGCGTTTTTGCCAGAGTCATTTTCCCGCTGACGCTGCCTGGCCTGGCTACTCTGATCGTATTTATCTTCATGAATGCCTGGAATGACTTCCTCTGGCCGCGCATTGTGTTGAACAGCGATAAGATGCTGACACTGCCGGTAGGTCTGGCACAGTTACAGTTAAAAAATACATCGAATGAAGCGCAGATCATGGCCGGTACTGTCCTGACCATGCTGCCGATGATCCTCGTTTACCTGTTTATGCAGAAGCAATTCATTGAAGGAATGACATCTGGTGCTGTAAAGGGTTAAATTAATGAGCATTGATCTATTCAATAACGAGTATGTGAAAGATATACTTTTCCAGCCCACCGCGATGGCGGATACCTTTGCGTATCTTGATCAAGAGGGGCAGGGGATATTTGCCGGGCCGCAGTTAAGCATTGATCATTACAAACGGATCGTGTTGACCGGCATGGGGTCTTCTTATCACGCGCTGGCTCCGCTTTATTACCGTTTGATTGCCGCGGGTTTAACGACGCACTGGATCGAAACTTCTGAGCTGATCTATTTTGCCGAGAGCTATCTCACCCCGGATACTTTGCTGGTAGTGGTTTCGCAATCCGGGTCGAGTGCCGAGGTCAGCCATTTGCTGAAAACAGTGGGGCATCAGGTCGACGTGATTGCGGTGGTCAACGATCCCGAGAGTGAGCTGGCGCAAAAAGCTACCTGGAAGGTCCTCACCCGGGCCGGCAAAGAATTTTCAGTCTCCTGCAAAACCTACCTCTCTGCTTTGATGGCTTTGAACTGGTTGGGCGATCACCTGCTTCCCCAAACTGAAGCTCTTTTCCCGGCGCTCGCGGAATGTATCCCCTGGACGACCACTTACCTGCAGCACTGGCAAGAACACGTCGAGGAGCTGAAGAAACTTTATTTCGGCAAAACCGATCTGTTCCTGATCGGGAGGGGCGATTCTCTGGCGGCGGTAGGTACTGGCGGTCTGATCTTGAAAGAATCAGCCCATTTTCATTCTGAAGGGATGAGTTCAGCCGCCTTTCGGCATGGGCCGAAAGAAATGCTGTCGCCGTCAGTTCAGGTCGTCCTGTTCGAAGGGGCAAAAAAGATCCGGCGGTTGAATCATCAAATGGCCGAAGAAATGCAGGGGCAGGGATTCAATGCCGAGTTGATCGCCGAAGATTCCCGTATCGATGCTTTCCGGTTCCCTGCGGTTACCGAGGGCTGCCGTCCTCTCTTGGAAATGCTGCCGGTGGAAATGTCTTCGCTGGCTCTGGCGCTTTTGCATGACCATGAGCCTGGAGTATTTTCAATCGGGACGAAGGTGACCAATATAGAGTAGTGTGGGGGTTCAGAAAATTACAGAGAACCTCAAGTATTGCCTGTAATCGGGGCAATGCTTGGGGTTCTATTTAACCCAAATGAGTATAATTAAAGGATACTTCAATCTAACACAGGTGAGGAAATCAGTGACTCAATATTCTGAGTGGAAAACTCTTCTAAAAATCGACCACGATCAAAAGATCTCTTTGTATTATCAGATCGTCCAAAATATTATGACTCTTTATAAACAAGGGATCCTGAAACCCGGGTTGATGCTTCCGTCAGAATGGGAACTCACCGAGATTTATTCGGTCAGCCGATTAACCGTCCGTCAGGCTTTGAAAGAACTCGAAAGTGAAGGGTACATCAAACGCAAACCCGGGGTCGGGACGTTTTTCTCGGCGCCTACCTCCACCAATATCTATCCGAGCCGGCTCGGCTTCACCCAGAAGATCATCAATCTGGGCAAGACTCCCTCCAGTAAGTTGATTTCTCTACAGCGGATGCCCGGCACGCCTGAGATCGAGCAGAAACTTGAGCTTCCGGAAGGCAGTCAGGTGATCGAGATATTCAGGGTGCGCTTTGCGGATAATGAACCGATCATGGTGGAGACGGCTTATTTATCCGCTGAAATGTTCCCTGATCTCAGTGAAGAATCTCTGGGCGGGCAGTCCCTTTACGATTATTTAGCCGAGAACCACAACATCCTGATCAACTCGGTCGAGCAGGAATTGCACCCGGTGCTGTTAAGCAAACAGCAGGCAGCTTTATTAAACTCTGAGCCGGGGGCCCCAGCCATGCACAGTGAGGTGGTGGCATTTTCAAAAGAGCTTCAGCCGATTGAATTCAGCATTTCCATTATCAGCGGCGAGAAATGCAAATTCTATTTCCACTTTCGCGAAGAAGGCAATTAGTTATTGATTCATGTGCTTGACGAAGCGAGCGGTGATCTCGGCCGGGCGGGTAATGGCGCCCCCAACGATCACGGCATAGGCGCCCAGATTCAGGGCTTCCTTCGCCATCTCTGGGGTGGTAATGCGCCCTTCTGCCAGCAAGGGATGACGCAGGTCTTGCGCCAGCCGGCGGATCAATTCAAAATCGGGGCCTTCTTGTTTCGGGCTGTAGGCGGTATACCCTGAAAGCGTCGTCGAAATGACGTCTGCCCCAGCGGCTTCGGCCTGGAGGCCCTCTTCGTAGGTCGAAATATCCGCCATCACCGGGCATTGAGTCGAATTCTTGATTTCTCGAATAAATTGATCCAGAGTCCGATTTTCGGGGCGCAGGCGGGAAGTTGCATCGATGCAGACCACGTCGGCCCCCGCCGCGTAAATTTGCTGGGCGTGTTTTAAAGTAGGGGTGATGTAGACTTCGTAACCGGGAAGGTTATCCTTATATAACCCAAAGATCGGCAAATCGATCATTGCCCGGATGGCCCGAATATCCGCGGGAGAGTTGGCGCGGATGGCGACAGCCCCGCCGAGCTTGGCAGCCAACGCCATTTTGGCCATGGTGGCTGATCCAAAGAGCGGCTCGCTGACCAGAGCCTGGCAGGATACGATGAGATTTCCTTGCAGAGAAGAAAACCAGGAATTTTTGGGAAGAACGAGAGAGTTTGTCATGATGGCCTGAAAAGTAATCTCTTAAAAAATGATTTCATGTATTGTTGTATATATGTCATAACATTATAATTGATTATATCTCAAATTATTCAAATTAGCAGAAGTGAGGAACAATGATTGGCGCAGTGGATATCGGTGGGACGAAAATAGCAGTAGGAATGGTCGACGATGCGGGTCAGGTCGTCTACTCGAGTGAATTTGCCACGGAGCAGGTCAAGAACGACCCGGCTTCAGGGATTGCGAAAATAGCAGAGATCATCAATCATTCTTCCTATCCGTGTGAAGGAGTTGGCATTGGCTGTACGGGGCCAGTGTTTTCTGATTCGGGCACCCTGGGCTACGTCGAATTTCTGCCCGGGTGGACCGGCATTCACCTGGTTCAGGAGCTTGAAAGTGCCTGCCACAAACCGGTGGTCCTTGAAAATGATGCGAATGCCGCCGCTCTCGGGGAATGGGCCTGGGGAGCTGGGCAAAAAGCGGATCATTTTATGATGGTGACGGTTGGTACCGGGATTGGGGTGGGGGTGATCCTGAACGGAAAAGTATACAGCGGCGCCGGAGGGTCACATCCTGAAATGGGGCATCAGACTATTCTGGCTGGGGAAGGCCCGGTTTGCTTTTGTGGCTCGCGCGGCTGCTGGGAAAGCCTGGCCAGCGGGACCGCAATGGAAAGGTGGGCGCAGGAAAACCACCCAGAGCACAAAAAATTATCCGGGCGCGAGTTGTGCGGTCTGGCTGAATCTGGAGACCCGTTTGCCCAAAAAGTGGTGCAGCGGACGGCAAATTTTCTGGGCATCGGCCTGGCAAATCTGGTGACCATCTGGATGCCGGAGCTGATCTGCCTGAGCGGAGGCATAATGAAAGCCAGTCACTTGTTTTTACCCGAAATTCAAAGGGTCATTAAACAGAATTGCGGTCTGGTACCCGCAGATCAGGTGAAGATCTCGCTCGCGAAATTAGGTTCGCATACCGGGTTGATCGGCGCCGCA
>JAAZOQ010000022.1 GCA_012797695.1 Anaerolineaceae bacterium
AACGCTCTACAGATAAGCGACGATGTCGCCCGGGTGCAGCCCCAGGTCGCTGGCCAGGACCTTGTAGTCTTTGAAATCGCCAAAGGTCAGGTTCTGGACGTCGAGATGCAGGTTATTCTTGACCCGTTCGAAGAGTTTAATGTAACTGTCAGTGACGCGGTCGCCCCAGTTGAGCGCCAGCATGGCTGCCATGCGTTCGATGCGTACGGAATCATCCCCTTCGATCTCGACGAAATGGCCAAAGGGCATCTCATCCAGATCGATCTCGAGGTCGTTGAGCAGGTATTTGGTGCGCCATTTTTCGTAGATGATATTGACCTGGTACCCCAGCGCTTCGAGGAACAGGCGGGTGGAGTCGAAGTCGTTGACCTCGATCTCGATTTCCTGACGGATTGCCACCGCCTCGCCGGGCTGTGAAGGACCTTTGTAGGTGAGATAGATGCCCTGATCCTGACGCAGCCGCAATACGCGGTGGTCACGGGTAAGTTCCAGGTTGGGGGTGTCGAAGCGCAGATTGGTTTCGAAGGTGCGCGGTTGGATCAGGCTGGCGCCGATGCTGCGCAGCCGCTGCTCGAATGAGGCGGAATCATTCAGATAAAATTTGACTTCCATTTCCAGGTGATTACGATTCATGATCTCCTCCTTGCGAAGAAGGGTGAGAAATATTTTCTTCGTTTGCCAAGGCTGATGATACCATATCCGGGGCAAGCGACCAGAGTCCGCCCAGGATCAACCCTAACAGGAGCAGGCTGAAGGCAATCGGGAACCACTGCTGCAGGACCGGTAGCGGGTTGAGCGAGAATACCAGCCGGTCCAGCCAGTGCCAGAGTACCGACAGCACCGCAAACAGGCTGCCCAGCCACAGACTGACAAGGCTGCGCCGGAACAGCCAGATCGCGGTGGCGAGAAAACCCAACCCCAGCAGCGTGCCCTGAAAGACCGGGTAAAGCGGGCCAAAACGGTACTGTATGATCGTGAGCAGGGTCCAACTGTGTATTGCCTGGCCGGCTTCGGCAAAATAATACAGGCTGGCGGCCAGAGTCAGACCGATGAAAAGCCAAAGAGCAAAACCACGTTTTTTCATTTAAAGGACACTTCCCAGAGGTGAACGTGATCGGGTTCGCTGCTTTCGCTGTTTTTGAGGGTGATCGTAAATTCTTTCGTTGTCACCGTCTGCCCCAGCGTCAGGGTAACGTTGCGGTAATCGGTGCTGGTAGACACTTTTTGTTCGACGCTGAGCACAGCGGATCCGTCTGCAGGGGTCACGGCGAGGCTGAACGCGGAAGGCGCTCCGCCGATGCGCAGGGTGACCTGAGACAGGTCGATGGGCTGGGCCAGGGTGAATTTGAGGATGAGCGGGTTGGCTTCAGCGGTGCGGATCAGCGAGTTGTCGTTGCCGTCGAAAAGATCAGGAAGGCTGCCCATATCCAGTTTCGGATACTGAATGGTGGCCTGAGTACCGTCAGGCAGCGTGGCGCTGGCGGTGAGCAGCGCGTGGCGGGCGGTCAGTTCATTGGCAAAGACCTGGGCAACGTTATCAACGTAGCTTACTTTAACGAAGTAAAAGCCGGGAGTACCATCGGGATAAGGAAGAGTTTTCAGTATCAGCACGGATTTGAATTTATTGCTGGCCTGGACCTGCTTCATTTCTTCCGGAATGACCACGAAAACGGTCTGATCGTCCAGCGGGGATTGCTGGATCATCCATTGCTCGATGCTGCTCAACTGGAAGGGGGCCGGGTCCTTGAAAAAGTAACGTACCAGCACGTCGGTGCCATTGGCCCAGGCGGAGGAAACCACCAGTTTGGTGCCTGGGTTTTCCTGCAGATACTCTTTAACTTCCCCGAAAAGCTGGCGGGCGCCGTACTGCATCCCCGCCAGGCCATAGTCGGTGTACCAGGTAGGGGCGTGGGTCAGCACGTCCTGCACCATGTAGCCGTTGATGCCCAGCAGCACGATAATGGCCGCGGAAGCCGAGATGGCAGCCCGGACGTGTACCTGGCTCAGCCAGTGAATGACTTGGTCGAGCGCCAGCGCGGCCAGCAGGGTGGCGGGAATGACCATGAAGAGAGCGCGGGTGATACCCACGCTGGCCAGAGCTGCTCCGCTGGGGGCCGCGATGACGGCCAGCAGCAGCAGACGATATTCCGACTTGCGCAGCCGCAGCAGGGTGAGCCCGAGTCCCAGCAGCACCAGCGGCAGGCTCCACCACAACAGGTTGCCGTATCCCTTCATCACATGGCGCACCAGATCGATCTGTTCCGGACCAAACCAGTAATAGGGGTTGAGCATCTGCCCATACTGTTTGAAATAAATGCTCAGTTTTTGCGGCAGCGTGTAATCTTGCGTCCAGTAAGAGTTCAGAATTTGCAGATGTTTGAAATTCTCCTCTGGGTGCACGATCAAAAAACGTACGTAAGGCAGGACGCACAATAGCCCCACCCCAAAAGCAGCCAGTACTGTTTTCCAGTGGCGCAGATGATAGCGCAGGTCCGAGAAGATCAGCCCGACAAACATTACCAGCATGACCATCTGCGCCGGGCTGTAGCTGTAGAAAGTCAGCGCCGCGAACAGGATGGCTGGGATCAGGTAACGGGGCTTTTCCTGCCGGTACATGGCGTAACAATAAAGGAAGGCCGCGAAGAAAGAAGCGGCCAGAGCGGTCTCGAATGCGGTGCGTGAGTGCAGGAACCAGGCAGGTGTGACTGCCAGGATCAGGATTGCCAGCACCGGGAAGCGCGAATGCAGTACGTTGCGCGAAAACAGCCCTACGCCCAGCGCGGCCAGCAGGGTAAACAGCACGCATACTCCGCGGGTGACCCAGATGGACTTTCCAAATATCAATGTAGGCAGCACCTGGATGTAGACTGAGATGCCCAGGTTGTACTGATTGCCGTTGACGAAATAAGTGGGCAGAAATTCGCCGGTGTCGCTGTCGAATCCATTGATGAGCATATCGGCAGCCGAATTGGTCTGGATGGCTTCATCTGTGAAGAAGTAGATCGGGAAGCGGTCCAGCCCGATGAAACGGGAGGCAAGGTAGACGAACAGGGCCAGCACGATGAAGATTACCTGCTGATGCTGGATCAGAAATTGTTTGGCTGAGTTCTGCTTGAGGGGAGAAACCTGCGCCGGGTTGGCCAGGGTCTTGCGCCAGGGTCGGGCCAGGGGTTCCCCAGTCCGCTGTTTGATCACCTGCAGCTCAACCTGGGCGGATTCGGCCAGGTCGATTGACACGGTGACCTTTTCTCCCGCTGCAGCGGTGATCTGGATTGATCTCGCTGCCGGGGAGGGCATTGACTCTTCTTCTGGGGGAAAATCCCGATCCACAGTGTCTTCCTTTCGAATGGATTATAGCATGGAGGGCATTTGTGGCTGGCCTGAAAATGTCTTCTTGGATTGCCGCAAAAGTTTCTTTGCTTGACATCGACCCAAAGTCGGATATACTCACAAAAGAGGCTTGCTGAAACTATTTTTTGGATCGGGAGGGAACGAGATGAAAACGAATTTGTGGGATATTCTCTCCGTGCTGGTGATCACGTGTACGCTGGTGGTGCTGATGGTCGTGCTGATCATCTTCGTCAACCCGCGTTCATCGATCAACCCTTTCCCGCCGCCGACCTCCGTGCCGACGATCGACATTCCAACTCCCACGCCCACCCTGGTGCGCCTGCCGCCCACCTGGACGCCCACCCCTTCCCCGATCCCCACGCAGCGCCCGACAAGCACTCCCATGCCGGTAGCCACACAGTTGATCATTAACCCCTGACGTCACCGGCAAAACCCAGCCTACGATTGGACCTTTATGAGCGATCAAATTACTCCAGAAATCTTTGACCATTTGGTTGATCTGGCCGCGTTGGAACTCAGCCAGGAACAGGCAGAATACCTGCGCAAACAGTTGAATAATCAATTGAAAGCCATTCACGAGCTCGAAGCGATCCCGCTGGAGGCGGATATTCCCATCAGTCTGCATGGGGTGCCTTACACGGCTGCCGAAAGTGCCGCGCCGCGTGCGGATGAGTGGCATCCCTATGCCGATACTCAAAAGATTCTGGCCCAGGCTCCTCAGCTCGAGGATGATTACATCGTCGTTCCAGATATTCCCCATACCGCGCTTAAATAGAAGACCATTATGGAATTATGTGACCTTACTGCACTTGAAATGACCCGCTTACTGCGGCAAAAGAAAACTTCTGCGGTCGAGATTTTGCAGTCGACCCTGCAGCGCATTGGTCAGGTGGAAGGGCGCAATGGTGCCCTCGCTCAGACCACTACCGAAGAAGATAAGAGCAAAGTTCATGCCTTCATCACTCTCACTGATGATCTGGCCATGCAGCAGGCCCAGGCGGTGGATGCCGCCCTGGCAGCAGGCAAGGATCCCGGCTCGCTGGCGGGCGTCCCCTTTACCGTCAAGGATATTTTTTGCGTGACGGATACCCCGTCGACGGCGGCTTCGAAGATTCTGGCAAATTTCAAGGCCCCCTATACCGCGACTGCGGTGGAACGCATGCAAAAAGCCGGCGCGGTCATGTTGGGCAAAGTCAATTTGGATGAGTTTACTTATGGTTCCTCCACGGAATCTTCCGCTTTTCAGCCGAGCACGCGCAATCCCTGGAACCCCAACCATGTTCCCGGCGGTTCCTCCGGGGGCAGCACGGCCAGTGTGGCTGCGGGTGAGACGCCCCTCTCCTTGGGCACCGATACCGCTGGCTCCATTCGCCAGCCGGCAGCTTTCTGCGGGGTGGTGGGGGTCAAACCCACTTACGGCCGCGTTTCCCGGTATGGGCTGATTGCATTCGCTTCTTCTCTCGATTGCCCCGGTCCGGTGGCGCGCACGGTGGCGGATGCCGCCGCCATGCTGCAGGTCATTGCTGGTGCGGATGAGCACGATGCCACCGCTGTTACCCTGCCCACCCCCGATTATCTGACGAAGTTGGCCGAAGGGGTAAAGGGCAAGCGCATTGGCCTGTCACCCGATTATTTCCGCATCACTTTTCCCGATCCCCAAACCGGCAAATTTGCCGAGCAGCCGCTGCCCCAAGAGATTGCTGCGGCGGTCTATCACGCTGCCGAGGTGCTGGCTTCTCTGGGCGCCGAAATCGTTACGGATGTGCCGATGCCGAATACCCGTTATGGCATCCCGGCCTATTTCGTCATCAGCCGGGTGGAAGCGGCTTCGAATCTGCATCGTTACGACGGCGTCAAGTATGGGCTGCGCACGCAGCAGCCGTACACCGACCTGCGCCAGATGTACAAACTTTCGCGCAACGAAGGCTTTGGTTTGCAGCCCAAGCTGCGCATTCTGATGGGCATGTACGTCAGCGCGGCCCAGTACAGCGAGCAGTATTATCAACGTGCCCTCAAGGTGCGTACGCTGATCCGCCGTGATTTTGAACAGGCCTTCGATCCGGCTGGCCCGTACCGTCTGGATGCCCTGCTTACCCCCACCACGCCGACGACGGCTTTTGAGATGGATGCGCTATATGGGGATTCGGTGCTGATGCAGTATGCTGATCAGCTCACCGTCCCGGCCAACCACGCCGGTATCCCGGGCCTTTCTTTGCCGGGCGGGGTGGATGCCGCGGGGCTGCCCATTGGCATTCAACTGCTGGGCGCAGATTATTGTGAAGACAAGCTCTTCCAGATTGGTCACGCTTACGAGCAGGCCACCCAGTCCGAGGACTGGCGTACGCTGAAGCCGATGGTGTTGCGCTGAGAGTAGTGTCGGAAAAGGAATGAAGATGGCCAACCCCCACCGCCGCAAAGCAATTTTCTTGATTTTGGCAGCTATTTTGCTGGTCCTGACCCTGAGCGCCTGCCAGCTTTCGCAAACGGTGGCGGCCTTACTGGCTTCGCCGACCCCGACGGTGACCCTGACCGCAACTCCGACGCTGACTTTTACCCCCACAGTTACTGCCACGGCTACCAGCACCGCGACCCCAACACTCACCCTTACCCCTACGGCCACTGCTACCCAAACACCGGTGCCGACGAAAAAACCGACTGTGGCAGCTTCTTCGGGCGAGGGAGCAGGCTGCAGCGGCCCCAATTATGATTACGAAGGGCAGGTGCGCGGTCTGATCAACGGTATCCGGGCGAATAATGGTCTCTCAGCTCTGTCGGCCAATGGTTCCCTGGCCAGTGCAGCGCGCGAACACAGTCAGGATATGGCATCTAATGGATACTTCAGCCATTTTGGGCTGAATGGCTCCGGCCCAGATTCGCGGGCCAAGGCAAACGGCTATTCTTTCTCGTTGATCGGCGAAGACATTTATGCCGGCAACATGAATCTGAATTCGCCGTCGGCAGCGGTCGGTGCCTGGATGAACAGTGCTGAGCATAAGGCGGTCATCCTGAACGGGTCATTTACTGAAATTGGAGTGGGGTACTGGTGCGACCCGAACAGTGCCTATGAAGGATATTTCACGGCGGATTTTGGTCGGCCCTGAGACCAATCCGTGACCGGATCTTTGAATTTGTAAAAAGAGGACTCATGACAGAATACGAAGCTGTAATTGGGTTGGAAACGCATATTCAACTGAATACCAAGACCAAGATCTTCTGTTCGTGCAAAGCGGATAGCTGGTATGATGCTCCCAACACCAACATTTGCCCGGTGTGCTGCGGTCTGCCCGGCGTGCTGCCGGTGTTGAATAAAGCGGTTGTCGAGAAGGCGGTCCTTCTGGCCAACGCCATGCACTCTGAGATTCGTCCCTTATCGTTCTTTGATCGCAAAAATTACTTTTACCCCGACCTGCCGAAGGGCTATCAAATTTCGCAATTTGACCAGTCGCTGGGCAAGGGCGGTTATCTGGAATTACCTGTTCCGGCTGCTGCGGCACCTGATAATCAAGCTTACGTGCGCCGCGTTTCGATCTGGAAGCTGCACATCGAAGAAGATGCCGGTAAAACCAAGAACACTGGTACTCGTCGCTTTATCGATTTCAATCGCTGCGGTGTGCCCCTGGTCGAAATGGTCACGGGCCCCGATCTGCGCACTGCTGATGAGGCAGCCCAATATCTCATCCGTCTGCGCCAGTTGTTGCGCTGGCTGGGCATTTCTGAGGCGGATATGGAAAAGGGGCATCTGCGCTGTGATGCCAACGTTTCAGTGCGGGTAAAGGGCGAGACCATCCTGAACCCCAAGACCGAGATCAAGAATGTCAATTCCATTGAAGCGGTACGCGATGCCATTGCCAAAGAGATCCAGCGCCAGATTCGCGAGGTTGAGGCGGGTCACCGCATCGAGGCCTGGACGCTCGAGTGGGATGAAGACACCGGTACCCTCAAGAAGATGCGCTCTAAAGAGACGGAAGCGGATTACCGTTACTTCCGCGAACCCGATTTGCTGCCCATTCGTCTCAGCGACGAGTGGAAAAACCACATTCTCGTCGATTTTCCTGAACTGCCTTTGACCCGTCGGGCGCGCTTTATGGAACAATATGGACTGCCCGAATATGACGCGGATATCCTTACCGGGGAACGCCGTCTATCGGATTACTTCGAGGAAACGGTGCGGGCTTACGGCGGCGACCCCAAGAAAGCCTCGAACTGGCTGATGAACGACGTGCTGCGCATGCTCAATGATCAGGGCCTGAACCCGGCCGAGATGAAATTGACGCCGGCTTTTCTGGCGGAGATCCTCAAGCTGGTTGATGCCGGTACCATCAACATCAGTACAGGCAAATCTTTGCTCGAAAAGGTCGAGCAGAGTGGCAAGGCTCCCTCTCAGATCGTCAGCGAGGAGGGGCTGGCCAAAGTCAGCGATGATTCGGCCATCCGTGCGGTCTGCCAGGAAGTGCTGGCCGAGAGCCCCAATGAAGTAGCGGCTTACCGGGGAGGAAAGGCCACCCTGATCGGCTGGTTCGTGGGTTCGGTCATGAAAAAGACGCGGGGTAAAGCCGATGCGGCCCTGGCCCGTTCAATTCTGGAAGAATTACTCAAATAAAGTGATTGGACAATGAAACAGGAGCTGCACCTTTCATGGTGCGGCTCTTTTTTTGTCGTGGGGGTCGATAGAGATGAGGGATCACTGTCAGTGAAAAAATTGGCGCCACTAGTTTCGATTTTTTAAGATTACCCGATTGACTTTTTGTTGCAAAATCACTAAAATGAACTTTGTAAGTAAAGTTTACTTACTAACCCATCTATGAAAAAATCGACACACGAACTGACCAAGCTCAATAATACTCGATTGATCCTGCGCACCGTTTACACGGCGGGTACGATCAGTCGAGCTGACATTGCCCGCGTAACCAAGCTCACTCCCACCACTGTCTCGGATCTGGTCGAGGGGTTGATTCAGGATCGTCTGGTTGACGAAGTGGGCACAGGGGTCTCCATCGGCGGAAAACCACCGACGTTGCTTTCGGTCAATGATGAATCACGTCTGACCATCGGCATTGATCTGGCCGATCACGAATTGCATGGCGCGGTGGTGGATTTGCGTGGCCGTATCCAGGTTTCGAAAAGTGTTGCCTGCGATCAAACAGGGGAACAGGCGATTGCCCTGACCAAAGACTTGATTCGTGATCTGGTGGCCCAGGTCAGCCCGGAACAATTGCTAGGGATCGGCCTGGGTTCTCCGGGTCTGGTTTCGACCAATGAAGGAATTGTCCGGCGGGCAGTCAAATATCACTGGGACGAAATTCCTCTGCAGCAAATTCTCGAGCGGGAATTCAAGGTGCCAGTGGTGGTTGCCAATGACAGCCAGGTGGCTGCGCTGGCCGAATATCATTATGGCATTGATCCGAATGAAGAAAATCTAGTGCTCATTAAAGTAGGCGAAGGCATTTCTGCTGGATTGGTCATTGGCTGTACCATTTTCGCCGGGGATGGGCATGGCGCGGGTGAGATCGGCCACATTTGTGTGGTACCCAATGGCATTCCCTGCCGCTGTGGGCATAACGGCTGTCTTGAGACGGTGGCCAGTCTGCGCGGAATTGCCCAGGCAGTACGCGTGGTTTTTCCTGAAGCGGAAGGCCTCTCGAATGATGCGGTGCTCGAAATGCTGCTTCATTCTGCCGCACAGCGCAATTCGCGCAGTTTGCAGATCATCCATCGGGTGGGGGAGTACCTGGGGGTGGCTGCGGCGAACATTGTTGGCCTGCTGAACATTCACAAGATCGTTTTGGCTGGCCCGGTTTCATTGCTTGGGGAAGATTTATTGGCGCCGATGGTGGATTCGATGAAAGTGAATGTGCTGGACGTTTTGTCGAATCAGTCGCAAATTTCGATCTCTCAGTTGGGGAATAACATTGTACAAATAGGCGCTGCGGCGCTTGTTCAACAATCCATTTTAGGACTTTTTTAATGATGATCCGTGATGACCTTTCTATTGGTGTCGATATTGGCGGGACGAAGATAGCCAGCGTTTTAATTAATCGGAAGGGAACTGTGCTCGCCAGCGATTACCGCATGACCGAAGTCGAAATGGGAAAGCAGGAAACGATCAAACGCATTCTCGAAAGTATTCACTCTGTCTATACCGAAGAGGATTCCATCAGCGGCATTGGCATTGACGTCCCGGGTCTGGTAGATCCGCGGGAAGGGATCGTCGAGAACGCAGTGAATTTGGGCTGGGATCGGGTGGAATTGCGCAAGGAACTGCAGATGGCTCTGGGCACAAAGGTTCCGATTTTCTTACAGCGCGACACTTATGCTCAGGCGCTCAGCGAATATTATTACGGCTGCGCCAGGGGCGAAAAGAATTTTGTGTATCTTTCTCTGGGTTCCGGGTTGGGGGCCGGCGCTTTGGTGGATGGCAAGCTGCTGCAGGGGGCCAACCGCTCTGCCCTTGAAGTGGGACACATGGTTTTACCGGGGCTGAAGGCACTTTGTAGCTGCGGAAAAACGGGCTGCGTCGAAACGATTCTCTCTGGCCCGGGCATGCTGCGGACGTATCAAGATGTAAGCTGGCAGGCACAGATTCCTTCTGCGCTCAGCGAGAAAAAGGATCTTACCCTGGCTGAGATTTCGGCGGCCTTTACGACAGGGGAAGAACGCAGTCGGGCTTTATTTGCTGAGGTCAGCCATTATGCGGCGATTGTCATCGCCGGTATTCTTTCTGTGTTGAATCCATCGCTGGTGATCATTGGCGGAGGAACGGGCCTGGCTATTTACGACGCCATTCAGGCACAAATGAAAGCCGAGATCGAGCAATTGACCTGGAAAGAGAATGTCCGCAACGTACGTATTGAAAAATCCTCCCTTGATTCAAGCGCATTGGGCGCTGCTTCCCTGGTCTGGTATGGGATGACCGACAATCAAGAGCATCAAATTTTTCAGGAGGTGAATTGAAGGATTTTGTTGTGCAGTTTGGTCTATTAAAACGAATCAAACATTGAAAGGATGGAGAGTATGAAGAAGTTTTCGGTATTTGCGATTCTTTTGGTCTTGGTGGCTACCATGACCTTGTCAGCCTGTGGGGCTGCACCGACCGCAGCCCCAACCCAGGCAGTAGAAGCTTCCGCGGCAGTTACCCAGGCCCCGGCTGAGACAACTCAGTCTGCGGACGAGGTAACTTTGAAGATCTACTTGCTTGATTATACAGCCGATACGATTTCCTGGCTTGAGAGCGACATCAACCCCGCTTTCGAAGCAGCCCATCCCGGGGTTAAAGTCGAGATTACCCAGGGTTCCTGGAGTGGTTGGGATACTACTTTTGCCGGTTTCTTCGCTGCCGGCGATGGCCCCGATATCATCAATCTGGGTTCTGAGATGAACACCCTCTATGGTCCCAGCCTGGCCGATATGGATTCCTATCTCGGCGAAGCTGCCTGGCCCGATATCAAAAACTTCGGCCCGGCTCTGGAAAACGCCAAGTATGACGGCAAACTGCGCGGCTTACCCATCTTCACCGCTCCTCGCTACGTTTTCTGCCGCACCGACCTCGAGACCGCTGGTGGTTGGACTGCTGGTACCCCCAAGAACTTTGCGGATTGGGTCAGCTTTGCCAAACAGTTATCCAAGATCGATCCCGCGACTAATTCTCTGACCCAACAGGCTTTAGTCCCCGTGGATTCCCAGTCGATGGCTGACTGGCAGTGGTGGCTGTTGGTTTACTACTCCCTCGGTGGCGAGCTCTATAAAGCCGATGGCACCCCGAACTTTGATTCCCCCGAAGCTCTGGCAACCACTCAGTTCCTGTATGACATGCGCGAAGCGACCTACGGCCCGGCTTCTGATGCAGTCGGTTCCCTGCCAGCTGCTACCGGTTCCGTCATCGACGTGAACGATGAAACCGGCCAGAGCAATGGTGCGGTCTGCCTGGCTCACTCGGGTTGGGCGGCTCCTGCCTTTGATCGCCCCATCTGGAGCGACATCAGCATCGATCCGTTCTATGGTGACCCCACCAATTTCCCGAACAGCAAACCGGTCGTGTTAGCCTTCAATGACTGGCTGGCCGTGGCTGATTACAGCAAGCACAAAGATCTGGCTGCTGACTGGCTCAAGCTTGCCTTCTCTAAAGAAGCTAACAATAAATGGAATGAAACCATGGGCTTGATCCCGGCGCGTACTGATTCTCTGTATGGCTACGTGGAAGATTCTCCGCAGCTGAAGCAGGAAGCTGCACTCGCCAGCCAGTACGGTGTGGGTTTCGCGAACATCAAAGAATCCGCCAAACTTCAGACCATCATGCAGGATGCCCTGGGCAAACTGGTCACTGAAGAATTGACCCCGGCAGAAGTCAACGCCAAGATTCAGTCGGATTACACCGCAGCTTTGAAGTAATTCCCCGTGTGAATGAAAAATTGGAGGGGCATCTGCCCCTCCAATTTTCAAAAAGATGAGGACGGAATGATAAAAGATCCCTACTTGAGTGTTGTATTCACCGCAGTGCTCACGATTTTATTCATCATTGCGGGGAGCTTTCTCGTGGGCTACCTGGCCCGCTGGATCGCCAAACTCTTTGGCGCTTCCCCCAAGAAACGCGAAAGCACCTTTGCCGGGTATTTCTTTGCTGCTCCCTGGATCATTGGTTTTTTGATCTTCGTGGTAGTCCCGCTGGGTTTTTCGCTCTACTGGAGCTTCACTGATTATCGGATTGCCAGCAGTGAGCCTATTCACTGGGTAGGGCTGCAAAACTATTTCACCTTGTTAACTCAGGACAGCAATTTTAAAGCTTCTCTGGTGAACACCCTGTACCTGACGGTTTTTGGCCTGCCGCTCGAAATCGCTTTTGCCCTCTTCCTGGCTGTTCTCTTGAATCAGAAATTAAGAGGGGAAAAGATATTCCGCATGGCTTTCTATCTGCCCGTGATCTTGGGATTCAACACCGCGGTGCTGCTATGCTGGCGTTTGATGCTCAATACAGGTACAGGCATCATCAACCAGATCCTGCGCGCCATGTCTGCTTTCGTTCCTTTCAACTATCTGCTGCGTGCCTGTATCTACGTGCAGGAGATTGTTTCTTCATTTTTCTTGGGCATCAACAATGGCAATTTCAATTTGATGAACAAAGTGATTGCCGCTGGCTTCCCGGCAGCCAACCGGGTTCCTTTGTGGGTGCAGAGCCCGCTGTGGACCAAGATGTCAGTGGTGATGCTGATGATCTGGGGCTGCGGCACCATGATGCTTGTCTTCCTGGCTGGGCTGAACAATATCCCCAAAGAATTGCATGAAGCGGCTGAAGTGGATGGCGCCAATTCTTTCCAGCGCTTCTGGAAGATTTCCTTCCCGATGATCAGCCCCTACATTTTCTACAATCTGGTGGTGGGCATGATTGCCTCCCTGCAGATCTTCGAACCGGTATATGTGCTGTATCGTGATAATCAGCCGTTGATTTCCTCGACCGTTTCCATGGTCTATTACCTCTGGCAAAAGAGCTTCAGCCACTTCGAAATTGGTTATGGCTCTGCCATTTCTTGGGTCATCTTGATCATTATCCTGTTGGTCACACTGCTGCAATTCTGGCTGCAGGATCGTTGGGTCAATTACGACGTCTTTTAGGATTCGACTATGAAAAAAGCCTGGTTGATCATACGAAGTGCTCTTCTCTATCTGCTGCTTACTTTTGCCTCGATGGTGATGTGCTTCCCGCTTTTCTGGATGATTTCTTCTTCCCTGAAAACGGTTGCCGAAACCAATTCCCCCGGCATTATCTGGATTCCCCCGCATCCAACTCTGCAGGCCTACATCGATATTCTGCACAATACTGATTTTCTGCGTGCCTATTTCAACTCGGTGTTTTACGTCACCCTCGCTCTGGCCGGGACCTTGATCTCGATCGCGGCGGTTGCCTATGCTTTCAGCCGCGTCAACTGGCCGGGACGCAATCTGGTCTTCTTCTTGATGCTCTCGACCATGATGATTCCACCGCAGGCTTTGATTGTGCCGCAATATGTGTTCTTCAATAAGATCAACTGGGTGGGCACATTCAATCCGCTGATTATTCCGGGCTACTTCGCCGGCGGTGCAGCAATGGTCTTTCTCTTGCGCCAATCGATGGCGCAGATTCCTAAGGAACTGGATGAGTCGGCCATTGTGGATGGTGCCTCGCATTTTCAGATCTGGTGGGAGATCACCATGCCGCTGGTCAAAGCGCCGCTGGCGACCATTGCCACCTTCCTCTTTGTTGGCTTGTGGAATAGCCTGTTGACTCCTTTGATGTACCTGCAGACCATCGATAAATACACTCTGCCGGTGTACATTGCCACCCTTTACAATATCAACCAGACGGTTCAGCCCTGGCCTACCATTATGGCGGCGGCTGTGCTGACCACTGTTCCGCTGATGATCGTTTTCTTCTTCGCGCAGCGCTTTATTCTCGAAAGCGTGGTGATCTCAGGGTTGAAGGGCTAATTGTATGGGAATTGATGAAATAGGCCAGCGTCTGATGCTTGCTTTCCGGGGCTTTCAGTGCCCGGATGGCAAGCCGCTTGACGACCTGTTGGCTTACTGCCCTGCCGGTTTCACCTTCTTTCGTTCTTTTAACATTGAATCCCCGGCGCAATTGCGGCAGCTGACGGCCGACCTTTCTCAGGCAGCGCAGCGGAACGGACTGCCGCCTTTCCTGTTCGCGTTGGATCAAGAGGGTGGGCAGTTGATGGCCGCTGGCAACTGTACCCAGCTGCCCGGCAATATGGCTCTGGGAGCAGCCAACGACCCGGCTCTGGCTGAACTGGCGGGGCAGGTGTTGGGCCGGGAACTTTCGGCCATGGGCATTAACGTGGATTACGCGCCCTGCGTGGATGTCAATGTCAATCCGCGTAACCCGGTGGTCGGGGTGCGCTCCTTTGGCGAAGATCCCCAGGCGGTGGCGGCCCTGACGGCGGCCATGATCCGCGGCATTCAATCTCAGGGGGTGGCTGCGACGGCCAAACACTTCCCCGGGCACGGTGACACGGCTACTGATTCTCATCTCAGTATGTCGCTGGTCAGTCATTCGCTGACGCAGCTTGAGCGCATCGATCTGGTACCCTTTCAGACAGCCGTGGAGAACGATGTGAAGCTTGTCATGACCGGGCACCTGGGGTTGCCGGCGCTGGGCCTTGAAAAGCTGATCCCGGCGACGCTTGCGCCAGAGGTGCTGCAGGGACTGCTGCGCCAGCGCTGTCATTTTTCTGGGGTAGTCATTACCGACGCGATGGATATGAAGGCCATCCAGCAGGGTGAGGAGCTGCGCCACGAGGTGAGCCGCGCTTTGCAGGCCGGGGCGGATCTGCTGTTGATGACTACAGAAGCGGCTGATCACCGTCGGGCTTTCCAGGGTTTGGCGGATGCCTATGCTGCCATTCCGCACGAGACGTTCCGGGCTTCCTTACAGCGGATCCATGACCTGAAAGAGTGGCTGCAGCTGCAGCGGCTCGATACCCCACTTGAGGTGATCCGGTGTCAGGAACACCAGCAAGTAGCTCGCCGCATTGCCGAAGCCGCGCTGACAAAGGTGCGCGACCGCCAACAGTTATTGCCGCTGAATCCATCAGAACAGGTGGCAGTGATCTTACCGCAGCCGGGTGATTTAACTCCGGCCGATACTTCTTCTTACGTCCACATTCAACTGGCGGAGAGTTTACACCAGTATATGCCTTCAGTGGCTGAAAAGCTCATTTCCCTTGACCCCGACGATTCAGAAATTACCGCAGCGCTGCAATTCGCTTCGCATTATGACACAGTCGTGATCGGAACGATCAACGCAGCATCCAATTCGGGCCAGGCCCGGCTGGTGCGGGAATTACAGGTAAGACATCCTCGCCTGATCGTGGCTGCGTTGCGTTTGCCTTATGACCTCTCCGCTTTCCCAGAAGTGGGCACTTATTTGTGTACCTACAGTATTCTGGATCCTTCGATGGCGGCTCTGGCGGCGGGGTTGGTTGGTGCCATTCCCTTCCCGGGCAAGCTGCCGGTCACCCTTCCCGGCCTGGTCAAAACAGATTGAGAACTCATTCTCCTCAGACATATCTTCCCTTGAAAATCACACACCCACCATTCGGTGGGTGTGTGATTTGATCTTGGATTTGGAGTTATTCTTTTGGCCAGGCTGCTGCCAGCTTTCGCTGGGTGGCTTCCAGTTCTTCGGGGAGTACCCGGGTCTCGCCGACGGTGGACATGAAATTGGTGTCGCCGGTCCAGCGCGGCACGATGTGAATGTGCATGTGCTCGGCAATTCCGGCGCCGGCTGCGCTGCCTTGATTGATGCCGATGTTATAACCTTCCGGCTTGTAGACCTGATCCAGTACGCGGGTGGCGACGGTGACCAGTTCGATCATTTCGGCGCGGATGGCGGCATCCAGCCGTTCCAGGCTGGATTGATGGACGAACGGTACCACCATCAGGTGCCCGCTGGTATACGGAAAACGATTGAGAATGACAAAGGCCAGCTTGCCGCGGTGGATGATCAGATTCTCTCCGCCGTCGGCCATCTGGGGGGCGCTGCAAAAGACGCATTGATCTGGATGATTACTATCCGTAATATATTTCATGCGCCAGGGTGACCACAGTGTTTCCATAAACGAATCTCCCAAAAAGAATGCAATAATTTTACACTTTTCTTCCAAAATGGGTTGAATCGATAATTGCAAATACAATTGCATAAGGTAAAATGGAACAAGAGATTGGACAGATTGTTTATTTATTTGTATGATTAACGGTAAGGCTTGCTCTAGATAGGAGCGAAGATGAACAAGAAGATTCGATTAATGATCGTTGATGATTATCCGGTGGTCTTGAGCGGCCTGGTTGCCATGTTCAAGAACCATCCGGAAATTGAAGTAGTGGGTGTGGCCAGTACGGGCAAGAAGGCGGTAGAACAGTCACTGGCATTACGCCCGGATGTCATTTTAATGAATGTGGCTATGCCCGAGATGGATGGTATCGAAGCGACCCGGGTCATCAAAAAGAACCTTCCCGAAACCAACATTTTAATGTTTTCAGGGTTGAGCAGCAACGATAAGGTCATGCCGGCATTGAATGCCGGGGCAATCGGCTATATTTTGAAGGATGCCAGCGAACCCGAACTGGTGCAGGCCATCCAGCAGGTAGCCCGCGGGGAAGCCTGGCTGAATTCCTCGGTCATCGGTCACGTGCTCAAGCAGATCAATAGCGCCGAAGAAAAAGAAGGACTGATCGATAAACTCACCGAGCGCGAGCTGGACGTATTGAAATACATGGCCAAGGGTTACAGCAATCAGGATATTGCCCGCTTGATGGTGGTCAGTACCGCTACCGTTCATTCTCACGTCAGCCGGATTCTGGCTAAGCTCGAGGTGAGCAGCCGTACCCAGGCGGTGATCTATGCCATGCGCGCCGGGGTGGTGACAGCCTTCGATGACGATCCCACCAGTCTGGGCGTATGACATTTCGTGAAAAAGTTTAAAAATTTGTCAGGGTCAACAAAAAGGTTGAGGCTTGTTTCAACCTTTTTTGCTTAACAAGTTCGCCTATTCTTACGGTGCATCTGTGGAAGGGTTGACGTATACTGTAACTGAAGCAAGCCACAGAGAGTAAAAGTAAATCGCGAGTCAGTGGAGGAATACATGATCAATGGAATGGTACGCAGTTGGATGTCGTCTCCAGTCATTACCGTGACCCCTGAGACCAGTCTGATCGATGCACGTAAACTCATTGATGAAAACCATATCCGTGCTTTACCGGTGATGAAAAACGACCAGTTGGTGGGGATCATCACCAAGCGTGGTTTGTTGCGTCTGGATCTCTCCGCTCTCGAAAACGAGTCCTGGGATCGCGACGTGGATCTTGCCGAAGAGACGGTCGGGCAGGTGATGACCCTCAAACCGATCACGCTTTTCCCCGATACCTTGATGCCCAAAGCTGCCCGCATCATGCTCGAGAACAAGATCACGGCTTTGCCCGTCATCGAAGACGGAAAGCTGGTAGGCATTTTGACCAACTCTGACCTGCTGCGCTTTATCCTGGCAGAATACCCCGGGCTGAAGAAAAAGATTCTGGTCAAGAATTACATGACCGATGAAGTGGTCACAATCGATGAAGAGACTACTCTTCTCGAGTCACATCGCTTGATGGGCACCAAACGCATCCGCTCTCTGCCGGTGGTCAAGGAGGGTCAGTTGATTGGCCTGGTGACCCGCACGGATTTGATGAGCAGCGACCCCTCTCGTCTGGCCTCCCGCCAGAATCAAGAAATTTCCCTGAAGATCTTGACCCAGCCCGTCAAGAAAGTCATGACCTCCCCTGTGCTCACGATCTCGCCGGATGCCGAATTGACGGAAGCGGCGCAGATCTTGCTCGATCATAAGATTCATGCTCTGGTGGTTCTGAACGAACAGAAGCAAATTGCCGGTATCCTTACCGAAAGCGATCTGTTCTTAATGGTAGTTCAGAAGTTTTATTGATCTTGCTGCTTGTGGGCTGCCTCTCCGAAATTTAATGGTGATCCTCGGGGAGGCAGAGAGCAGCACGTTTGGGAATAGGGACAACCCGGCTGACATTATCCCGTAACAAAAAATTCATTGCCCTCATCATGACACCATGACTTATATAGATAGGCCATCAGGTGGAGGAAAGTGTTTGTATTTTACTGGTATTGAGAAAGGATAGCTTGTAACGATGAAAAAGTTTTTATGGTTAGGATTCGTGCTCGTTTTTCTGCTGGCCAGTTGCGCTCCTGCTGCGACAGCTGCCGTAACCCCGGCCGCCAGTGAAACTGTGGTGGCAACTACTGCTGCTGCAACGGTCTCCGAGACGTCCGTTGCAACAGCAGAGTCGACCGCTGCAGCTGGGGATGCGGGCAAACTGGTCGTTTATGCCCCTGCTTCTACCTCCTCGATCCCGGTGATCCTGGCGGTCAGCCAGATTCCCGGTGCAGAATTGACCCTGTATTCCAATCAGTCTCAGGCCAACACGCTCTTCCTGCGCGGCGACGTGGATATTCTGGTCACCGGTCTTTCGGTGGGCGTGGATATGGCCAATAACGGCGCCCCGGTGCAGATGGTGGATTCCTTCGTCAGCGGGCTTTCTTACCTGGTGACGTATGGCCGGCAGGTTTCCAGCCTGGCCGATCTGAAAGGTCAGGAAATCTACATCCCCTTCGAAGGTTCCCCCATCGAAGAGGTGACCGCGTTCTTCGCTCAGAAAGAGGGCTTGACCTACAAAACGGATTTGACCCCGATCTATGCCGCTTTTGATTCTTCGGTACCTTTGTTGAAACAGGGCAAGGCTACCGCGGTGGTGCTGCCTGAGCCAAACGTGACCCTGGTCGAGGGCCAGCCCAACGTTTTCATTTCGGTCAGCTATTTCGACGAGTGGAATCGATTAACTGGTACCAATGAGGGCTACCCGCAGGTGGGCGCTTTCGTCAACAGCGCGTGGGCTGCTGATCATGCTGCTGACATTGCCGCTTTCAATACTCAATTAGCTGCCGCCATCACTTCGGTTGAAGCGGACCCGGCCGCGGCGGTAACTGCCGTAAGCTCCAATTACAAATTGGCTCCTGAATTGCTGCTCAAATCACTCAACCGCACCCGCTACAATCTGGTGACCGGGACGGCACTGCAGGATTCGATCGAGAACTATTATCAGACCATCGGAAAACCGCTGGATGAAAAATTCACTGCGAGCTTTTTCGGCTCTGCGCAATGAGGCGCTGGGTTTCATATTGATTGTGGTGATCTGGGGGGGCGTATCGCTCTTTTACCCCCCCTACATCATTCCTTCACCCTTTTCTGTTTTGAGCAACATCGGGTCGTTTCTGCCTGATGATTTTTGGTTTCATCTGGGGTTGACGCTTTACCGGTCGTTGATCGGGTTTGTGCTGGCTTTTGTTCTGGGTACCCTGCTGGGAATTGTGGCGTATGCCCAGAAATGGATCAAACCGGTCAATTCGCTGATGCTGGCACTGCAGGTGCTGCCCGGGGTGATCTTGGGCGTGATCTTTCTGCTCATGTTCGGTCTGGGCAGTACCACTCCCATCCTGCTGGTGGCTTTTCTGACGCTGCCCACCATGACCATCAATACGATCAATGGTCTGTCGCGCAAAGATCAGGCGCAGGAGGAATATCTGCGCACGATCCACAGCCGCCAGGCGGGTTACCTGAAATATGTGTATCTGCCGGCACTGATGCCGGTGCTCGAGAGCAATTTGACCCTCGGGATGAGTATGGCCGTCAAGGTGGTGGTGCTGGGCGAGTTTATTGGTACGCAGGACGGCCTGGGCTATTTGCTTAATAATGCTCGCATCACCTTCGATATGAAAGCAGTCTTCTTTTATCTGGTAGTTTTGCTGGTGTTTACGCTGGTGTACGACGCTCTTCAGTCGGCGATCTTTACTGTGTTTTTTAAGAAATATTTTTACGCAGCGGAGTAGGTATGTCGGATCAGGTTCGGGTAGCGCAGTTGCAAAAACGTTTTAGCGATCATCAGGTGATCAGCGATCTGAGCTTCTCGCTGGCCGCCGGGGAACGTCTGGCACTGTTTGCCCCTTCCGGGGCAGGCAAGA
This sequence comes from Anaerolineaceae bacterium, assembly GCA_012797695.1. Lineage (GTDB taxonomy): Bacteria > Chloroflexota > Anaerolineae > Anaerolineales > Anaerolineaceae > UBA6107. The sequence continues at coordinate 19,919 of JAAZOQ010000022.1, forward strand.
CCACCCTGATCCGCATTTTGGCTGGCCTCGAGAAAGCGGATGGCGGTACGATGACCGTGGCAGATCCGGCTCCGGTGGTCCTCTTTCAGGAGCCGCGGCTTTTTCCCTTCATGACCATCGAAGAGAATATTCTGCTGCCCTTCCGTGCCAACGGAAGTTCGATCACGCAGGAGATCATCGACCGCTATCGCGTCTGGCTGCGGGTGTGTGAGTTGACGTCCTACACTCATTATTATCCTTACCAGCTTTCGGGCGGAATGCGCCAGAAAGTGGCGGTGATCCGCGGCTTTTTGGGTAATCCGCGCCTGGCCCTGCTGGATGAGCCTTTCCAGTCGATCAGTTTTGCGGCCAAGCAGGCGGTCATCCGGCACATTCTCACCAGCCAGCCCGAGATTTCCTTGTTGTTTGTCACCCACATTGTCGAAGAGATTCCGCTTCTCGCACAATCGGTTTTATTCTTTCATCTTTCGTGTCTCAGTCAGCCAGAAAAGTTGGCAGCCGCAGAACTGCCTGGGAGACTTTCTGGAATGTACCCCTGCATCACTCAAGAGACCGATCGCTCAATCGCGCAAACTGCTATGGAAAAGGAGATTTTATGACAAGCACCTCGAAGGCCTCTCCCTGCGGAGAGCAAAACAATCCGCAATTTGCGGAACTGGATCGCTTCATCGATGATCTGCATATCGATCCAAAAGATCCGCGCCGCAAAGACAAATTGATCATGACGCTTCACCGCGCTCAGGAGATTTTTGGCTATTTACCGGAAGTATTACAGGTTCACATTGCAAAGAAATTCGGTATCTCTCATTCTGATGTTTCTGGCGTGATCAGTTTCTACAACTTCTTCACCACCACCCCCAAGGGCAAGATTCAGGTGAACGTCTGCCTGGGTACAGCTTGCTACGTCAACGGCGCCGATAAGGTGCTGCAGGAATTCGAATCGGTGCTGGGCATCAAATCGGGGCAAGTTACCCCCGATGGCAAGTTTTCCATTGAAAGTCTGCGCTGCGTGGGCGCCTGCGGCCTGGCCCCGGTGGTAACTATCAATCAAAAAGTCTTTGGCAAAGTGAAACCTGGGGACGTTCGTGAGATTCTCGAAAAATACGTGACCGAAGAAGATGAAACCGCACAGGAGGTCACCCATGCTTGACATTAAAACTCCTCAACAGTTAACTGACGTTTACGAGCAGTACAAACACCTGCTGGGATTGCGCCTGGGGACGGAGATCACTCCCGATACCCGCATGGTGCTGGTTTGCGGCGGTACCGGCTGCCACGCTTCGGATAGCGAGAAGATTCTGCAGAAATTCCAGCAGGCTATCAAAGACAATGGTCTGGAAGAGAAAGTTCACGCTTCCATGGCAGGCTGTTTTGGCTTCTGCGAAAAAGGCCCCATCGTTAAAGTATTCCCGGAGGATGTGTTCTACGTGCAGGTCAAACCGAGCGATGTCGATGAGATCGTGACGCAGCATCTGGTGGGTGGTCAGCGCGTCGAGCGCTTGTTGTACGTGGACCCGGCGACGGACGAGAAGAAAGAAAGTTCTGACGAGATTTCCTTCTACAAGCTGCAAAAACGGGTGGCCCTGCGCAATTGCGGTTTGATCAACCCTGAAAAGATCGAGGAGTATATTGCCGCGGGCGGCTATCAGGCGTTGGCAAAAGTCCTGACCGAGATGATCCCCGAGCAGGTGATCGATACTATGAAGAAATCAGGCCTGCGCGGACGCGGCGGGGCGGGTTTTTCCACCGGCAAGAAATGGGAGTTCGCCCACGGTTATGCCGGTGACGAGAAGTTCGTCATCTGCAACGCGGATGAAGGCGACCCCGGTGCTTTCATGGATCGTTCCATCATGGAAGGGGACAGTAATTCGGTCATCGAAGGTATGTGCATTGCCGGGTACGCTATTGGTGCGCATCAAGGCTACGTGTACATCCGCGCCGAATATCCGCTGGCGGTCAAACGCTTGCAGATCGCCCTGGATCAGGCCCGTTCACTGGGGCTGCTGGGCAAGAACATCTTCAATTCCGGGTTCGATTTCGACATCCAGATTCGTCTCGGCGCCGGGGCTTTCGTGTGCGGCGAAGAGACGGCTTTGATCCACTCCCTGCAGGGGATGCGCGGTGAACCGGCAACCAAACCGCCGTTCCCGGCGCAAAGCGGCCTGTGGGGCAAACCCACCATCGTGAACAACGTCGAGACCCTGGCTAACGTGCCGGTGGTCTTTCAGAAGGGCGCGGATTGGTACAGTTCCATTGGTACGGCCACTTCGAAGGGCACCAAAGTGTTTGCCCTGGCCGGCAAGATCAACAACGTGGGTTTGGTCGAAGTGCCGATGGGCACGACGCTGCGCGAGATCATCTATGATATTGGCGGTGGTATCAAGGGCGGCGGTGAGTTCAAAGCGGCTCAGACCGGCGGTCCTTCGGGTGGCTGCATTCCGGCCCAGTACCTCGATACCCCTATTGATTATGAATCACTGGCTTCCATTGGCTCCATGATGGGCTCCGGCGGCATGATCATTATGAGCGACCACGACTGCATGGTCAACATCGCTCGTTTCTACATGGAATTCATCGTCGAAGAATCCTGCGGCCGCTGTGCTCCCTGCCGCATTGGCAACAAGCGCATGCTCGAGATTCTGACTCGCATCACGGAGGGCAAGGGAACCGAAGATGATCTGGTTGAGCTGCATTCTCTGGCCGAGACCATTATGGATACCTCGCTGTGCGGCTTGGGGCAGACAGCTCCGAACCCTGTTCTCAGCACCATGAAATATTTCATGAACGAATACGAGGCCCACGTGCGCGAAAAGCGCTGCCCGGCGGGAGTGTGCCAGAAGCTGCTCAAATATGAGATTCTGCCTGAAAAATGTATTGGCTGTACTTCCTGCGCACGCGGCTGCCCGGTGGGTTGTATCTCGGGTACGGTGAAACAGGTGCACGTCATCGATCAGAGCAAATGCATCAAATGCGGAGCCTGCATGACTCGTTGTAAATTCGGCGCTGTAGTGCGGAACTAAGGAGACGAAAATGATTAACCTGACGATTGATGGACAACAAATCAGTGTGCCGGAAGGAACAACGATCCTCGATGCAGCCAAGACGCTGAATGTGGATATCCCGACCCTGTGCTATTTGAACCTGGAAAAGATCAAGTATTTGAACAAAGTCGCTTCCTGCCGCATCTGCGTGGTCGAAGTGGAAGGCCGCCGCAATCTGGCCCCTGCCTGCGCTACCCCGGTGGCGGAGGGGATGAAGATCGTGACCAATTCCAAACGGGTGCTTTCTTCCCGCCGCAAGAACCTGGAACTCATCATCTCGAACCATCCGTTCGAATGTCTGGTCTGCGCCAAATCCACGGATTGCGAATTGCAGAAACTGGTCTGGGAGTTTGGCATCAATACCCAGCGCTATGACGGCGAGCGCTCTCACCACGAGATCGACCGCTCCAGCGGTGCCTTGAAGCGCGATCCCAATAAGTGCATTATGTGCCGCCGCTGCGAGACCATGTGCAATGAAGTACAGACCGTGGGCGCTTTGACTGCTTTTGGCCGCGGTTTTAACACGGTGGTGGCTCCTGCTGAAAAGGAACCCATCGTCAATTCGAACTGCGTCTTCTGCGGTCAGTGCGTGAGTGTCTGTCCGACGGCGGCTTTGACCGGTGTGGGTTACATTCAGGAAGTCTGGGGGGCGTTGTTCAACCCCAAGAAGACGGTCATCGTGCAGGTGGCCCCGGCAGTGCGCGTGGCCATTGGCGAAGAGTTCGGTATGCCGGCGGGCCAGCCGGTCACCGGCAAACTGGTCGCCGGGCTGCATCGTCTTGGTTTCAACGCGGTCTTCGATACTACTTTCGGCGCGGATTTGACCGTGGTGGAAGAGTCGAAAGAGATCATCGAACGCCTCGAGAAGAACGAGAATCTGCCGATTTTGACCTCGTGCTGCCCGGGCTGGATCAACTTCCTGGAGCATTCTTTCCCCAGCCTGAAGTACATGCCCTCGACCTGCAAGTCTCCGCAGCAGATGACCGGGGCCATCATCAAAACCTATTATGCCCAGAAGATGGGCATCGACCCGAACGACATCGTGGTCGTGGCAGTTATGCCCTGCATCGCGAAGAAATATGAATCCGCTTTGCCCAGCGAAGAAACCTACGGCATCCGCGACGTGGATTACGTGATCACCACCCGCGAACTGGCCAAGATGTTCAAAGAAGGCTCTGTCGATCTGCGTCACATCGCTGAAGAAGAATTCGACAATCCTCTGGGCCAATCGACCGGCGCCGGCGTGATCTTTGGCGGTACCGGCGGTGTGCTCGAGGCGGCTTTGCGTACGGTCTATGAAAAAGCCACTGGCAAAACCCTTGAGGACGTCAATTTCACTGCTGTGCGCGGCCTGAACGGAATGCGTGAGGCTCAGGTGGACGTGGCTGGCCGCATGGTGCGGGTGGCTGCTGTAGCCGGTCTGGGCAATGCCCGCAAAGTGCTCGAGAAGATCGAGAGCGGCGAAGAAAAGTATGACATCATTGAGATCATGGCCTGCCCCGGCGGCTGTATCAACGGCGGCGGTCAACCGTACGCTGAAGAGCGCGAAGAGATCATCGAGAAACGGCTGCAGGGCCTTTATCAACTGGACCGCAATACCCGCGTGCGCAAGTCACACATGAACCCGGCCATCCAGTCTCTCTACCAGGAATTTCTGGGCGAGGCTGGCAGCCACAAGGCGCATGAAATCCTTCACGTCGAGAATTTCCACACGGAAGAAGAGTAGCAATTCCGGGAGTGGCCTCAGCCGGCAAAGTTGCGAATAACCGGTTGTAAAAAAGTTGGCTGGGCCGCTCTCGTCGATTGTGCTGATGGATGGGGAGAGTTTATCGTTAAGTTCAGACATTTCCCTCTCCCCAGAAACAGGTGCCTCCTCACAACGGGCGTCACAGATCGACCTGGATGAATCTGGGCCGCCCCAAGTGAGCCAGGCACTTGCTTCGAACAAGCGAAGATGCCCCCTCTGCCCAGGAGGCATCTTTAGTTTTTTAGGATGGGGTTGATTTAATCAGGCTCTCGCGAGGCGGGGCTTTCCGTGCAGCCGTTATCCAATCGTATTAAAAAGATTTCTTCTTGAACTTTTTGGGGGTCTTCTTACGGCTGGGAGCTGTTTCAGTGAAGATTACCTTGACAAAATAGAACAAATAATCTATAATATCTGACATGAAGAGAAAACAATTATTCGAAAGATTTGCCTCTGATCTGTGGCGAGATGACCGGTGTGTAATATCTTCCCCGCGATGAACTATATGCTGTAATGTGAACCGCTGAATCCCATTCGTTTCTATTGGTTCCCGCAGTTATCGAAACCATGATTTTTTCTCTTCTTGCCAGCAAAAGGGTTATGCCTGAGCTTTTGACCGATTTGTGGGTCGGTTGCTTCTGGGTGAATTAGTTGACACCCGTTCTCAAGCAAGGTATGCTTGTGCCATGCGTCAGGGTTCCCTGTTTACTTCCATTTCTATCAGCGTCACTGATCTCACCCGCTATCTGCGCGAATTGCTCGATAGTGATGATCTGCTGCGCGACGTGTGGGTAGCCGGAGAAATCTCCAATGCTTCCACCCCGGCTTCAGGTCACCTGTACTTTACCTTGAAAGATCAGAATGCCACCCTGAAGTGTGTGATGTGGAAGCAGCAGGTATTGCGCCTGCGTTTTGCCCTGCGTCCGGGCATGGCGGTGGAAGTGCATGGCGCGGTCAGTGTTTATGAGCAGGGCGGGCAGTACCAGCTCTACGCGGATGCCATCCGTCCGCTGGGGGAAGGCGCGCTCTATCAGGAATTTCTGCGTCTCAAAAGTCAGCTTGAGGCCGAAGGTCTCTTTGACCCTTCCCGCAAGCGCCCCCTGCCTGAGTTTCCACGTTTGCTGGGGATCGTGACTTCCGCTACCGGCGCGGCCCTGCAGGATATGCTGAATACCCTGCGCCGCCGTTATCCGCTGGTGCGGGTGGTGGTGGCCCCCGCTGCTGTGCAGGGAGACGCCGCTCCCGCAGAATTGACGGCTGCCTTGCGCCGTTTATACGCGGAACCGGGAATCGATTTGATCTTGATCGCCCGCGGCGGCGGTTCTGTCGAGGACTTATGGGCCTTCAATGATGAAGGCGTGGTGCGTACAGTGGCTGCTGCACCGGTGCCGGTCATCAGTGGTGTGGGCCACGAGACCGATTTCACGCTCACTGACTTTGCGGCGGATTTGCGTGCTCCGACGCCTACCGCGGCGGCAGAACAGGCCGTGCCCGACCGTTCCGATTTGCTGGATGAGATTGCTCAATCCGCGGAACGTCTCTCTGCGGCGATGGAAGGGCTTCTCTCAGCGCAGATGCTGGAATTGCAGCATGCTGGCCGCCGCTTGAGCTTGCTTTCGCCGGCTGCCGCCATCAACAACGATCGTCAGCGTCTGGATGAGCTGGAAGTTCGCATCGGTAATGCCTGGCAAAATCAAAGTCAGCGTCTGCGCTCCGAGACCAGCAGTCTGGAACTGCGGCTGAATGCGCTGAATCCGTATGCGGTCTTGCAGCGTGGGTACGCGCTGGTTCTGGATGAAAATGGCCACCTCGTGCGCAGTTATCACGATGTGGCGACCGATGATAAAATAAACATTCATCTCGCCGATGGCAGGCTCGCGGCGCAGGTGGTGGATTCTCGATCTCAAGAGGAACGAAAATGACAGAAGCAGATGATCTGACCCAATTGACCTATGAGCAGGCCTTCGCTGAATTGCAGGGGATCGTGGATTCGCTGGAAAAAAATCAAGGTTCGCTGGAAGAAAATATGGCTTTGTTCGAACGTGGGCAAAAATTGGCCCGTTATTGTGCTGATCTGCTCGAAAAGGCAGAACTGAAGGTTCGTGAGCTGAATACCCATGCACCTTCTGCCGGGGAGATCGCTGAATGAACTGGCTCGATGGATATCCTGTTCTGACCTGTACAGTGGTTGGCTGGCTGGTCTCTTCTTTATTGAAGATCCCGTTTACTTATTTTGTGCACCGCAAGATCGACCTTAAACAGGCGTTTGGCACCGGGGGAATGCCCAGTTCGCACTCGGCCTTGATGGTCTCGACCACGCTGGGTATTGGATTGTTCCAGGGCTTCAACGCTCCCGAATTTGCCCTGGCGATTGCCGTCTCGATGATCGTGCTTTACGATGCGGCTGGCGTACGCCGTCAGGCGGGCATCCACGCCGAGCGCATCAACATGATCATCAAGGAATTGTTCGAAGGCAAGCCGCTGCAGGAAGATGATCTGAAGGTGATGCTGGGGCACAGTCCGCTCGAAGTCACCGGTGGGGTGCTGACCGGCATCCTCACCGCTCTTTTCGTCTGGCTGGTCTGGCCGAAATAAAATTCCAATTCCCTGCCGAGAAGCAGGGAGTTTTATTCAATCCTCATAAAGTAGCTGCAGTTCGCGCAGTACTTCCAGTTCACGCTGTGTCCAGCAGGGCATCCGCAGATGGGGGTTCTTCAATATTTCTTGATTGGTCTGGATGGCTTCTTCCAGACTGACCCAGGCGGGCGTGAACCCCAATTCTTTTTCATAATCATCCAGATGCTGGTGGGTCAGGTGTTTCTGAATGCTGACCGGATAGTAGAACGAGGTCATTTTAAATAACTCGTAGCCGGGTTCGATGGCCAGGTCGAATTCATCCACCAGCCCCAGCAGTGTGCCCATTTGCGTCAGGGCAGCGCCTACTTCTTCGCGGGTCTCGCGTTTGAGTGCTTCGAGATGGCTCTCACCGGGCAGAATACCGCCGCCCGGGAATTTATAATCGCCGACGTTCGCGGAATAAACCATCAGCAGCTTGTGATGCTGGTAGATCACTGCACGCACGGCTTTGCGCTCGAACGTGCGTCCGGGCTGCGTCGGGAGGGGTTGACGGTAGAGTTCTTTGCGAAACATGGCTTGATGATACCGCAATTTAATCCTTATCGGAAATTTCTGCTATGGTTTTGAAATAATGTTAAACTAAAAGGAAGATATCGAGATAAAGTGAGGTCAAAACTCTAGTTGGGGAAAAACAACTTGGAAGAATCTTCGAAGAGACTTGAATCTCACTGGCCACTTATTCAAAATGTTCTGGCAATTCTTGTTGTGGGCATTCTTTCAATTCTGGTGGCAGGGATGTTGCCAGATTATGCAGGTGATTTCAATGCCTTTTATCAAGCTGGGGCGGCGATCCTTCGCGGTCAATCTCCCTATGCAGTGCCTGGTTTCTACAACCCAATTTGGGTGGCACTTCTCTTTACTCCATTTGCGCTATTTTCAAGGGAACTGGCTTATCACATCTATGCTGCGATTATTTTTGGCGCTAGCTTTTACATTTTGTGGCGGTTAAGTCAGAAACGCATCGGCATCACTTTGATCGCCGCTTTTTCGCCATTCTTTTTTATGACGATGCAATATGGCAATATCGACTGGTTGGTATTGTTGGGATTGCTGTGCCCGGCAGAATTGGGAATCTGGTTGATTCTGATCAAGCCGCAAATGGGAGCTCCACTGGCACTGCTTTGGGCCTGGAAGCTTTATCGAGAAAGAGGGCTGTGGAAAACCTTGTTATTTTTTCTCCCGGTCACATTGGCCTATGGGCTCTCCTTTGTGATAGGGATGCGCCTCCCCGATGTTTCGGTCATGCAGGGTTGGAGTGCCGGGGTCTGGCCGTATGGCCTTCTTCTGGGAATTCCATTGTATCTTTGGGCCTTTAAGAACCGTGATGATCAGTTAGCGCTGGTGGCTACTCCATTTCTTGAGCCATATTTTGGTCCGATGTCCTGGATGATCATTTTACCCAAGGCCATGAAAAATTACTGGACCACGGCGTTGGCCACGGTCGTCTCCTGGATGATCGTTTTGATCTGGCGCTTCAATTTGCATTAAAGAGATCTGATCAATTTTTTTGTGATTCCCTGTTTAATTAAGGTTTGCCTGGATTCTCTCTTTAAGTGTTTTATATGTGGTGAATTTCAATGACGCCGGAACAAAATGAAAACTCATGAAAATCAAGGTGACACAACACACTTAAATTCTCATAGAGTTCTGAAAATACAAAGTAAAACTCATCGTTATCCCAATCTTTTCCGCATGCTTCTTGGCATGCACGAAGCTTGTTTCGGGTGCGAAAGCAGATATCTCCGATCAAAATGGCGCCTCGGGGATTTAACATATCCAGTAATTGGATAATGAAATTTGTTTTGGCCATGTCAGTAAGATGATGAAGGGCATAAGTACTTACAATATAGTCAAAAGTCTGGTGGCTCAGGGCAGGGGGAAGACCAGATGTAAAATTCCATTGTATCAGGTTCGCGGTGGGCATTTTTGACAGGGCAACTTTTATCATTTCCGCTGAAAAATCGATTCCTGTGATCTCATTCCCAGCATCGTAAAGTTTAGATGTCAACATGGCAGTTCCGAAGCCAATATCCAAAACCTTTGCTGGCGATTGATTCATGATTGTTTCGTAAATAGCAGTTATTACTCTGGCGTAGCCAGCAAAGGGATAAATATGCTTTTCATCGGCTTTTTTAACCGAAGTATCATATGTGTCTGACCAAAGATCAAATCCGCGATTGGTTAACAAAGGAATTCTCCAATTTGATGCTCTTTAAGTTTCATAAAGAAAAAAGTTTTGCTACTTTGACTTAAATGAATTTTGTGTGAACATCCTTTTAACTATTTCAAAGTGGCAATTGAGGTCGGTTTGCATTGGGGTTAATTATTTGAAAGCTCCAATTTCGACATAATACCAGGTTCCTTTTTTCTCGGCAAAAAATGAAACCATGGTTTGAGCGGATCGGGGATTCATCTCGGCAGCGTTGCAGCACTTGTAATGAGGAACTTCATCGTACCCCAATAGGGTAGTCTGATTGCCATAAGATATGCCGATTTCTCCATCTTTTTTGAAGAAATAGAACGGTTTTCCATTGATGATTTGGGCGTTAAAGGCTTCTTGATAACCCAACTTCTCATTCAGCAGTTCACCGTCTTGCACGATCTGCCCTGTGACATTAAATGAAGCATCATTCTCCTGGCTGTTCACCGTTTTGGTAACATAAGCAATCTCCAGCATCCAGTGTCCATCATACGTCCACAATCCTTGCAGTGAATTGGTCGGACTTACGTCGCCGCCATCGATCGTGTAAATAGATTTTTTATCTAGTGATAAGTCTATTGAAATTGTTTGGTTTGTGCCTGATGGAGTGTTGCTGATAATCTCTTGAGCGACAAGTTCTTTACCATTCAAGAAAGCTTTTTTACCCGGAAGTGAGTTCTCGAAAAAGGAGTTGTCTACGAATAGCTCTTCTTTTTCAGCGGCATGAATAGAGAGGATCTCATCCTGTGAGCCCAAAATAGGCTCGAAAAGCAAAGGATCTACTGCGGGAATTTCTTTTAATTGATATTGATCAACTGTCAATCCAGAGTTTGTTTGAAAATGCTGGTGCGGACTTGATTCAGAAAAGGCAGTTTGTGAGGGGACTGCCGTTATCGCTTCATTTGGAAGAATATCAGGGGTCACTTCTCTGGTTAATACAGGGGATTGTTCTGGGTTACAGGCACATAGTATAAAGCAACAAGAAATGAAGATTGGCAATCGGAACAGAAAAATTTTCATGTTACTTGCCCTTTCTGAATTCAACAGACAATGCTCAGTAACCAACTTGCTTGCTTATCAACCCGTGAAATGGTTAGAATCCCAGCTCCTTGAGGCTTTGTTCTGCGCTGCGGGCAGCGGAATCGCGCCCCAGCAGCTCTTTCCAGAACTCGGGCGAGTAACGCCGCGAGCGCACCAGGATGGGCATGGGCACTCCCCAGCCGAGCAGGAGCACTTCCTCTTTGGGCTGCAGACGGGCGAGCATACCGCGCAGGGCGTCGCGCCCTGAAAGTCCCGAGAGCACGGCAGCGATATCCGCTTCGTCGCCCAGCCAGCCTGAGACGCGTGTGCCCAATTGCGACATGACCTCGTCGTAGATTTGTGAGGGCCGCTGATCGATGATGAGCAGAGTGACATAATACTTGCGCATTTCGCGGGCAATGGCACTGAAAGAAGTTTGGGCAGCCATTTCGCGGTTGAGCAGCTTGTGTGCCTCTTCGACGGCGATTACCAGCGGCCGCGGCTCATTCGTGCCGTGGGAGCGGAAGGCGTTGGTCTGCTCTTCCCAGGCCTGACGGATCTTGCGGGTGAGCAGGTTGGCGACCAGCAGATAATCGAGGTCCGTTTCATAGTCGCCGAACGAGAGGATGACGTGCCGTCCATTCTGCAGAGCTTCGATGATCTTCTTGAGTGAGTGGGTAGCGGCATTCTCGTTGCTGCTCTCGATGATGTACGGCCGGTTGAAGACGCGCGTCAGTTTGCTGCGCAGTCCTTCGGCGGCGGCCACGTTGACGCCGGCTTCATTGGCCCAGAAAGCTACACTGTCTGGCGCGGGTACTTTTTTCCCTTCCTCGTTATCGACCAGTTTACCGACTGTCATGGCCTTGAACTCGCTGAACCAGTGTTCGGGGCCGAAACTGTGGATCAGAGCATCGAGGGTGGTGGGAGTGGTATCGCGCAGGTTGAGTTCTCCACTGAGGAGTTCGATGTCCTGCGGCAGGATTTCAGATTCGAGGAATTCGAGGTGAAAATCCGGCGTTTTGCCGCGGATGGAGCTGCTGCGCCCCAGGCCGACGACCTGGACGGCCGAGCCGAACTTGGTCTTGAGGCCAGAAACGGCTTTGCCGGTATCCGAAGAGACGTCATCATAGCCGTACTCATTGTGCATATCCAGCACGAGGATGGAAGCTTGATTGCGGTGGATGAGCCCGGCCAGCAGGATGCGCGTCAGGAACGATTTGCCGGTGCCGGTGGCGCCGAAGATACCGGAACTGCGCTGTACGAACTTATCCAGATTGATGCACACCGGATGATTTTGCTCGCGGGTGCGGCCGATCTCGAAATAGGCCGGGTCGTTGGGCGAGCCGAAGATTTCGGCCACGTCGCCGGCAGAGGCCAGAAAGGCGCGGGCGTGGTGTGCCGGGACGGTTTTGATGGGCAGCGGCCGCGGATCTTCAGGGTGTTCGCGGCGCCAGTTGGGGTAATCCGGTGCGTCCAGTTCGGGACCGCGTTCGAGCATGAGGGCGGGCAGTACTTCGAGGTTGGTGAACAGGGTCTGACTGCGTAACTGTGCGGCGATGTGCGGGGAAAGTTGCTGATAGACGATCCCCTCCGCGTAGCGCGGATCCAGCGCTCCCAGCTGCAAGTCGGTGACCAGCCCGTAGAAGAGCCATTCCCCGCTTTCGATGACGACGAAGCCGCCTTCCTGCACGCTTTGAGCGGGTACGTTGAGGCGGACGAACAGGTTGGCTTTCAACCCGCCGCCGATGATGTAGCCGATGGCCTGGCGTTGTTCGCGGTTGGCGCGATTTTCTTCAGTCATTCAGGCCTCCTTCAGCAGCGGAAAGCGCGCTTAGCAGGTTGATCAGTTGGGCCGGGTCGTCTTTGAGCAAAGCGATCACCGCCCGGATGGCGTGATCCTGCCATTCGGGGTCAGAATCCGCGTGTGCTGTCATGGCGGCCCGCAGATGGACGGCCAGCAGTTCGGCGGTTGGCAGGGCCGGATCATTGGTCAACAGGCGCAGGTAACCCAGTTGGCAGCTGTGCGTAAAGCGCAGCAGATCCTGCGTGCTGCAAGTCTCGATCACGTCCAGCGTCAGCGGAGGGTGCGGCGGCAGCAGATAGGTGATGACCCCGTTTTGCTCATAGCCCACGAAGGCTACGCTCATTTCCAGAGGCACGTTGCGATTCTGACGGTTGTCTTCAATCACTTCCGGGCGGATGCCGGCGGTGGAGGCCAGCTGGCGTACCAGTCCGTCGTCGTCGACGTGGATGTCATAGACCAGCCCGTAGATCGTCAGATGGGGTTCAAGAGGAATGCGCAGCAGATCGCCGAAGGCGGGCAGGGTTTGCTGGTTGAGGTGACAACCGACCGCACAGCCTTGAATGCTCGAGCGCAGCAGACGGCCAATGGGAATGTTTTGGAAAGTAGAGAGTGTTTGTTCTGACATGATCAGTACCTCGTGCGCCAACCCACTTTTTTGTTGGCGAGCTTTTCAGAATCGAGTAAGGGAGGCAGGCCGCGCTGCAGCAGCTCGCGCTGGATCAGACTCTTGAGCGCTTCTGCTTCATCCAGCTTGACCACGGCGGTTTCGTGGGCGCGTACCAGCGCGTAAGGATAGGGGTGATCGCCGCTCATGTGGGCTTGATCCAGCAGCACCGCGTGGAGCTGGTCGACCCCGCCGGGGAAATTCAGTATCCAGGCCGGGAAGTCCACCCGCGCCAGAGCGGGATGAGCTTCGTTGCCCACGTTCAGATAGAAGAAGTGCAGTGCCAGGCGGTCGCTGAAATCCTGGCTGGCACTCGAGACCAGCTTGAAGATGGCCGAGCGTTCACCGGGTCGAAGCAAGTTTTCGATGAGGGCCAGATCGGTCAGCCCGGCAAAAGGATGCTCCTCCGTGGGAGAGCCGCTAGCCAGTTCAAGCAGTTTGACCAGCAAATGGGCACGCGGTCGATCCACGTAACCGGCATTGATGCGTTCCAACTGCGCCAGGTCCTTAAGTGCATCCAGATAATCGTCGAAATACTGACGGAAGTTGGGGTTCTCGCGCGGTTCCTGATATAACTCAAGCGGCCCATCGGTCAATGCCACCAGCGGCTGAGGTAAAGTGGCGGCATAAGTTGCCAGTTGGGTGCGTTCCCGCGCGTCGCGCAGCAGGTTGACCAGATCTTCGGTGATGGGTTGATTGACCCCCAAGGATTCTTCATCGTAGATCAGTTCAGTAAAGGTTTGCGTTTTGGGGGCAGCCCCGCTGCCGGGGCACATCTCGAACAGTCCAATGTTGACCACACCATAGAAGGCGGCTTCATGAGGGTTGGGGGTGATCTGTGAGCCATCCCCAGAAAGTACGGTGATCCCCTGCGTGCTGAGGGTTGGCGCTGCGAAATGGGCATTCAGGGCTTCACTGACAGGCTCGGCGCAGCGCAGATTTTTGTTTTGCTGCTGGGCTTTGGCTACAATTTTCTGCAGCTCATTGAGCTTGGCGGCATAGATTTCCAGCAGGGCACGGCAGGCAGTCAGCCGGTCAGCCAATTTTTCTTGCCGGCTGGCGGTGAAATCGGCCATTTGGGCAATACTGGAATTTAATGAGACATAGTTTAACGGCATGAGAAATGAGCCCCATCGAACATTTGTTTTGATTATACAGGCGAATGTGGTAAGCAGCAATTCTGTGAAGAAAATCTTATCGAGAAGGAGAAAATGTTAACAAAACGCTTATTTTTATCTGACTTTTTCTTAGCGCAATCGGTCTATAATAATCTCTAGAAGTTGATCCAACGAAATCAGTCCTGCTTGACCCACCCGTTATTTAGACTATAATAGGAAGGATTAACCAGTGGTGATCAAGTTCGAGAGGTGAAGCAATGCCGATCTATACTTACCGGTGTGGTAACTGCGGCGTCCAGTTCGACGTCACTCAAAAATTTTCTGATAATCCCCTGACGCAGTGCCCAGAGTGTGGCAAAAAAGCCTTGCACAAGGTGTATACGCCGGTGGGGATTGTCTTCAAGGGTTCCGGTTTCTACGCCACGGACCATCATTCCCCATCTGGGCAATCGTGGGCCAGCGGTGCCAAGGAACCAACAGAGGCCAAGGCAGAAAGCACGCCTGCTGAAACCAAGCCCGAAACCAAAAAAAAGGCTGAGAGCGCCAAACCGGCAACCCCGGCGGCCAGTTCCAGTAGCGAAAAAGCCTGAAATCTTTTTGATGAAAAAAGGTCTCCGTCACGGAGACCTTTTTTGCTTAATTGGCGGAATGAACCAGTGATTCGAGAGCAGATTGGGGCAGGTGTTCGTAAAGCTGCGGTGGGATGGGCCAATCGACATCACCGGTCAGGCGGTAACGCTCGATCGCTGCCAGGACGATAGCGGGCAGATATTGCTTTTCGCTCAGTTCCTGGCTGTAGGAGCAGGTTTCAAACCAGCGGTCGGGGATCATCGGCTGACCATTGATTTCAATGGCATAGAATTTGTGTTTGACCATCAGAATGTCGCAGCGAGCATAATCGCGGACGTTGGCGACATCGAAGGCTTTTTCAGCAAATTCACTCAGATTGTGTTTCAAAATTTCATCCCGGACCGGTTCGGCCAGGGTAAAGTGTTCATCTTTATCTCGGGTGGTGATCAGACGCAGTTTCTTTTTGGCTTTCAGGGTGATCTCGGCTGGCATTAAGAGACGATTGCCTTGATTGCCGATCATGGCAACGGTGAACTCACGGAGTTCGTTGATAATGCCCAAGTACTTTTCGACCAGCACCCCGGGGTACTCTTGCAGCAAAGCGTTTGCCTTGCGTTCCAGTTGCAGCTGGTTGAACACGATCGAACTTTCATCCAGACCGCGGCTGTTGCCTTCGCGGTTGGGCTTCAAGAGGTAGGGGTATTCAGCCGCTTCGATGGCTTCATCCAATTGGTCCGTCTGCGGATCGCGGGTGGCCCAGAAGCCATCCGGGGTGATGACCCCATTTTCCTGCCACTTGCGTTTCAGGGCTACCTTCGAGAGCACCAGCTCAAGTGTTTCAGCCGATGAGCCAATGTAAGGGGTGTGAGCTTCTTCCAGCAGCTGATGAATATTGCTGCGCTGCCCGGCAGCGTTCTCAAGATAATAATCTGACGCAAAGACCATATCTGGGTTAAACTGGCGCAAATTGTGGGTCAGTTCTTCCTGATTCTGGACATATTCGTTGAGTATCTGGACGCCGCATCCTTGCAGAGTATCCGCCAGCAGTGCGAATCTCTCGATGTCGGTGGTTGGACGAGCCTGTCGGGCAGTATGCAGTAGCATTAATTTCACGATTTCACCTCCTCAAAGATTCCTTCATTAACATAGGCCATTAATTCCCCTACACTGAGATTGTCGATGCCCAGCTTCTCAATGGTGCGGCCACGCCGCCAGTAGTCGGTACGGTGGATGATCGAGGCCAGCCGGATGATCGAATCCATACCGCGCACAGAAACCCCATAACGCTGCCCCAGTGAAGCAATGGGCACCAGGCTCATGGGTACGTCCTCGAAGATGTAACGGTGGTTGAGAGTGGGCGGGGCTTTGATGCCGTAGTAGCCGGGCTGGTTGTGGATGGCCTCGAGCAGGTCCTCACCGCTGGCATCGTAGGCCAGCTTCAACCATTCCATAGCGTTACGCGCCCGAATTCCCAATGAGGAAGCCACTGTGACCCGTTCGCGGTCGAGTGCTTCAAGCACGCGGGCGACAGAGGGAGTGACCCCATCGATGTAGAACTGGTAATCGCCATGTGTGGCTTCGATCCATCCGGCGTTGAGCAAGGACAGAGCGGGGTGGAAAATGGCGCCCATGTTGTTCAGCCCGGTCTGCAGCACGTTGCCGCCATCGATATATTGTGGGTAGGCGGTGTGGATCATATCCAGCACCAGAGAAGTGCGATTGGCGGGTAGCGCCGCCAGGGGCACGGCTTCTTTGATGCGGAAAATGTGGGCCTGGGCCGGGCCATCAGAACGTGAAGCATAAATAAAAGTTTCCGCTTCGGCAATGGTCACGTCGGCACCGCAGTGTGCGTCACGCAGGGTTTTGGCAAACTCGATGGCCCCGCAGGTGCGCCCGGGGTGTAGCACGATGATCTGCCCCTCTTTCAGATAGGGAGCACAGGCTTTGGCAATGTCGATGTGAGCAGAAGAAGGCACGACCACCATGATCATCTGGGCTTTTTCGAGCGCTTCCTGAATGTTGGAAGTGACCAGCTCTAGTTTGCCAATGCCACGCGGGCCACCTTCGTAAGTTTCCAGATCAATTGCTTTCAATTCTTTGATTGCCGCGATATGCTCGGGCGTGCGGTTATAAAGTGTGGTAGGAAACCCCATTAGTGCTAAGTGAGCAGCCATTGACTTGCCGCCATGACCGGCTCCAATGACGGTGAAGTTAATTTTTCCGGCCATTTAAATCTCCTTTCATCTAAAAAAAACTTTGAGCCTTTGCCGTTCATCCAGGGGGCGACCGTTGGCATCGACGGCCAGACATTTGCCATCGATGATGCGGGTGTCGATTTCGCCCCGGGCAAAGGGGTTGTTGCGAAGTTGCGGCGCATCCAGAATTCCCAGCGAGACAGCACTGGCTAATACCACCGGGTCGGTGAGTGGATCCAACGAATCTTCCCGGGCAATCACGCGCAGGGCATCCAGAGTGATGCGTGCCTCACTTTCCAATTCTTCAGCGCGCGCCTGCACATGGGGATCCGCCAGCATGTCTGGCGCACCGCGCAGGGCGTTTTCGATGGCGCGCTGGGCCATCTGGCAGGCTTCGATCACATCATCAGCCGTGGCCGCATGATCGGCTTCGGTGTGGCCAACAATATGCACGATATGCGGGTGCAGTGCCATCTGCACGTAGATACTGGCAGCCAGATGGGCGCGGGCGGCGGCAGGCTGCAGTGGATAGCTGAGCAGACCGGTGCGGGTTTGCTTCCAGATGCGAAAATCAGGCCCACTCAGAGGTTCGATCATTTTGAGAATGGCCAGCATTTTGGCCAGATCCATAGCGTCGGCGGTGGCTGCCGGGCTGTTGAACATGAACTGAGCAATGTAGTCGCGGACGCCAAAGGCGCGGGCATTGTAAGCGGCAAGATAAGCGGCTACCACGAAGACCACGTCGGGAGCATCGCGCATCCCCCAGTGATGAGGTTCGTTCAACTCAACGGGGATATTGTGCTCCCCATACCAGCGCATCACTTTTTGATGCTCACGAATGGAATTCTGCAGATTCCAGGGCCCGCGGCCATCCATCTGGTTGAACCAGAACAAGGGGATGGCGCACCAGGCATTGTGGATAGTATCTACCAGTACTTCTGCCAGACGGATGAAATCATCCGTCCCGGAATAAGCTCGCATCAGGGGAAAGTTGCCGCTGCGGCTGGCTGCGTAAAGCAGGCGGTAGTCGTCGGCGGAACGCACCGGCACTCCGCCGGCACCGCGCGCGCGGGGGTTCTGGCGCTCAGGGTGAAAGAAGTTCTCCTGCGCATCTTGATCGGTGCCCAGCGAAAAGACATCCAGTACCTCTGCCCGGGCAATTTTCGC
>JAAZOQ010000182.1 GCA_012797695.1 Anaerolineaceae bacterium
GCCATTGCCAGCCGGCAGATTCCAGAAACGCCGGCGTTTGTGCGCTGGCGCGTCAAAGGGAACGTGCTGGTGATCGATCAGGGAGATTTGTCTTTTTCGCGAGAAGAGATTTCTCAGCTTTTTTCGGAATATTATCACTTTCCAATCACTCCTGAACAGGCACAGGCCCTATATGCCTATACCGATGGCTGGATCATTGCTTTGCAGATGATCTGGCAGCGGCTGCAGAGCAGCCGCGAGCAAAGCCTGGATGTACTCTTGACCGAACTGCCTTCGGCTTTTGCAGATGTGTTCAATTATCTGGCTCAAGATGTCCTGGCTCAGCAGCCGGATAGCATCCAGCGGTTTTTGCTTTCCACAGCGATCTTGCGTCAGATGGATGCTGCGGTGTGCAATACTTTGCTTGAAATTACAGATAGTCAGGAGCTTTTGCGCTCGTTGACTGAAAAAGGGCTGTTTATTTTTACCGCTGATAATTCCATCTATCGCTACCAGCGTCTGTTTCAGGATTTTCTGCTTGAACAAACCAGGGCCCATCAGATGAATATCCCCCAGCTTCATTTGCGGGCCGCCGAATATTTTTCGACTCATCAAGATTATGAAGAAGCTGTTTATCACCGGTTCGCAGCGGGGGATTTAGGTGAGGCCGCTAATTTGATCGAGATGATCGGCCCCAAGCTGCTGGAGATTGGCCGTTTGCGTACGCTGAGCAAATGGATCGACCAGCTCGAGGTGGAGCAGCTGGAAGCGCACCCCCTCATTTATCTACTTAAAGGCGATGTCTTGCGCCTGCGTTCGAAGTTCGAAGAAGCGATCACCGCTTATGGCAAAGCGGAAAAGATCTTCCTGCAGCGAAAGACTCCTCTGGGGCGCAGTCAGGCACTGCGCAGTATGGCTCAGGTCTATCTGGATACGATTCGGCCTTTGAAGGCTTCCAGCCTGCTGCAGGAAGCTATTGGGCTGCTCGAGCCGCAGGAACATCCTGCCGAGGTTGCTGCGCTGCTGGATCAGCTCGCGGAAAACAAGCTGAATCAGGGGAAGCCACGCGAAGCAGAGGAGCTGCACAAAGAAGCCAGTTTGCTGCGTTCAGAAAGTGATCCAGATGCTATTTATCTGGAAGCCCGTTCCATGCTGCGCACCGGGCGTTTGCGTGAGGCACGTGATCTACTCGAATCGTATGGCGCCAATCACGCCAGTTCTTCTGTGCAGCGTCCGCAGCGGTTTCATCGTGAAATGCCCCTTTTGCTGTCCTTGATCTACATTATGCTGGGAGACTACGAGCGGGGAGCCACCTGTGCCTTGCAAGGGATCGACGTGGGGCGTCAACTGGATTCTCCATTTGTCGAGGCGGTTGGCTTGATGCGGCTGGGGCATGCTTATCAGATGCGTCCGCGCGCTCCCTGGCGGGGGCAGCAGCTGGAAAAATCACGCGCTGCCTATGAAAAATCCATTGATCTGGTCAAGCCATTCAACGTGATGCGTGTCCAGGTGGAGCCTCTGTGGGGACTGTGCCGGCTGTATGGTTATCAGGGTGCCATTACGGAGGCCAAACGCTATGCCAGCCAGGCTATTGAGATCGCTGAAACCTCGGGTGATCTGTGGTTTGCTGGCTTGCTGCGGGTCACGATGGGCACTTCTTATATGTCGATTGGTGAGGTGAGCACTGCAGAAACCTGGCTGAATAAAGGGGTCGAGATCTTCGAACAGGTGGGCGACATCTTTGGGCAGGCAATGGGGTCCGCCACACTGGCTTTGACCTACTGGCTGCATGGGGGCAGGCAGCAGGCGCTGGATACTTTTGCCCGCATTGCTCCCCAGCTGCGGGTTCATGATCTGGATTTTTTGCTGACGCAGACTACTTTGCTGGGAATGCAGGAAGATCAATCTTTTTATCCTCTTTTGATTGAAGCGGCCCAGCAGGGTATCGAAAGAGATTGGATTGGGGGAATTCTCAAGCGCAAGAATTTGGAAGGCAGCGATTTTCACCCGGGTTACGGACTTTCCATTCGTACGCTTGGACTATTCGAGGTCTGGCGTGGGGATACACTGGTGACCGCACATGATTGGCAGCGGGAGAAGGCTCGCCAACTGCTGCAATTCTTGATCAATAATCCGGGCAAGTGGTTTACCCGTGAACAGATTACCGATCGGCTGTGGCCCAATCTGGATGCAGACGCTGCCAAGAATTTCAAGGTAACGTTGAACGCGTTGAACCGTGCTTTGGAACCACAGCGAGAACCCGGGCAGACACCTTTCTTTATCTCCCGACGTGAGGCTCTGTATAGCTTGAATTCGGCGGCCCGTATCGAGCTGGATATGGATGATTTCTCGCGTTTGTGTGCATCAGACCGCGAAGAAGATTTGCTGCAGGCGCTTTCGATCTACACAGGGGATTATCTGGCGGAGAGCGTGGAAGAACATTGGGCAGATGAAACGCGGGAACGCTTGCGGGACGCTTATTTGCATACGGCTTCGCATTTGGGGGAGATCTATTTCGAACAATCTCGCCTCGAAGAGGCGATCAAACTTTGCCATGACATTCTGGCCGTCGATAATTGTAATGAACCAGCCTATCGTTTGTTGATGCGCTGCCACGCCGCTCGTGGGAATCGTTCCACGGTGCAGTCGGTCTATCAGCGCTGCATTTCCACGCTGCGGGAGGAACTGGATATCGATCCTTCGGCAGAAACGGTACAGCTCTGGGAATCGCTTTCGAAATAAAATAATGACGGCTCAATCGAGCCGTCATTGGTTTTACTTGACCGTGCTGGTTTTGAAACGTTCGAGTAAACGCTGCCAGTCTTGTTTCCAGTTCAGTCGCTTCAATCGCCAGGTACCTACGATGCCGTAGGGGATGAAGAGGACGAAGAGCACGTAAATGGCACCGGTGATGAAGGTGGCGTTCTCGCCAATGAAACGACGCAGGGTGAAATCGAGGATGCGGTACACAAAAGCCCCGACTAAGGCGCCGCTCAAGGTACCAACGCCGCCGATCAGAACGATCAGCAGGGCTGTGACGGTAAAGCCCAGATCCGCAATGTGTGGGCTGATAATGGGTTGGTAGAGCGCATGCAGAAAGCCTGCCAGGGCGGCCGTCAGGGAAGAGACGAGCAACACGACCATTTTGAAGGCAACTGTGTTGTATCCCAGCATACGGGCGCGGCCTTCGTTTTCACGGATGGCAACGCAGACGTGCCCGGTGGGAGAGTTGACAAAGATGCGGTAGAAAATGTATACCAGCATCATCAATACCAGTGCGACCACGTAAAAACGCAATCTTTCGACGGCCGGGTTGATGAAGGCGGGGACGGTCACGCCTTGCAGGCCCACATCCGCGCCGGTAAATTTGCCCATATCGCTCGACATCACCACGATGTGAAATACCGAAGCCAGTCCCAGGGTCACCAGGGTAAAGGTGATCCCCTTGACGCGCGGCAGGACGATCCCGAAGAGAAGCGCCTGGAGGACGGCCGCCAGCAAGATCAGGCCAACGATTGCCAGAAAAGGCAGGTTGAAGGTCTTGATGGCGATGCCGGTCAGATAGGCTGCCACGGCGAAGAACATGGCGTGGCCGAAAGAAAGCAGACCGGTGATGCCGAAGAGGATGTCGTAGCTCAGGGCATACAGCGCCAGAATGAAGATCTCAATCCCCAGCCCCTCGATGAATTTCGAGATGCTGCCTTCGTTATTCCAGATCATGGCCGGAGTAGAACCCTCAAAGAGCCCTAAGACGAAGGGGGTTAGCAGGAGCACCAGAGTGACCAGCAAAATGGAACGGTTTTCCTGAAAAAAGGATGCGAAGAATTTTTTCATGGTTACTCCTTTTTCCCCAGCAAGCCGCCGGGCAGGATGAGCAAGACGATGACCATGAGCAGCACGGTCGAGGCGGGTACCAGAGGCGGAGAGGGTTTAAAGACAATGTCGGTGAAGGGGATGGCAATGCCAATTTGTCCATATTTGATGATGAATTGCTGGATCATGCCTACCAGCAGCGAGCCCAGCGCCGCACCCGGGTAACTGGTCAGACCGCCGATTGCCAGTGCGATCAAGGCGCTGAGGAGGAAGCTTTCTCCCATCGCATTGGAAAGCCCGCTTGAAGGGGCGGAAAGAGCTCCACCCAGGGTGGCCAGACTGACGCCCAGTGCAAAGACCAGAGTGAAAACACGCCGCACGTTGATGCCCAGCGCTTCGACCATCTGACGGTCCTGCACGCCGGCGCGGATGATCATGCCCAAACGGGTGCGTTTCAGCAGAATCCACACGCCGATAAAGACGATCACGCCCACGATCGGGATGAAGATTTCATCATAGATGCGCACGCGTCCGCCGAACATCAATGCCGTGGAGCAATGATATTTCCACCAGGCGGAGAAACTGGTAGCGGGGCAATATTCTCCCGAGCCGTTGAAGAGGGAGGGTTTGGGCATGACGAAATCAGGCCGTCCCCAGATGGCTTGAACGACTTCCATACCAATGGCAGAAAGGCCGATGGTCAGCATCAACTGATAGATGGGGCGATTGTAAAGCGGGCGGATGAGCACCGCTTCCATCAAGGCTCCCAGGCCGGCTCCGCTCAGCATGGCGATGATGACGGCGATGAGAAAGAGCCAGGTGGTATCCATGCCCATCAAAGCGGCTGTCAGCCAGTTATTCAAGATCAAGGCGGCCAGCGCGATGACCATCAGAACAGCAAAGTTGACGAATTTCCGCCAGGAAAGCCGTGTTTGGCTCAAACCGGGTTGTTTGAAAAGGGTCAGGCCGAAGGCTCCCAGACAACTGGCCAGTAGCAGTCCGGCAACAGCCAGCACCGGAGAGAGCGCCGTAAAGGTAACGTTGACAGCCGGCAGACGCATTCCCTGGTTGAACATGAAGGAGTAGGTGACCGGGCTTTGCGCGTAGTTATCCAGATTCCAGATCGTGATCGGGTAACGCGGCAGGATCAGGATGAACAGGACCAGTGAGAGGATCACAGAACTCCACGAGAAGAGCAAACGAGCTCGTTTTGAGAGGGACCAGCGTTCTGAAATGAACTTCCACAGCTCTTGCAAAGCAAAACCACTGAAGATCAGTGCCAGTGGGGTGACCAGATCGACGAAAGTATCAGGTTTGACGTATACCGTCCAGCCAATGTACGCGCCGATCATAAACATGGTGCCCTGGGCCAGGTTCAGCACATCCAGCAAGCCAAAGATGAGCGAGAATCCCGAGGCTACCAGAAAAGTAACCGCCCCGGCGGAGAATCCGCGCAGCAGGGTGATCAGAAAATCCTGTTTTTCCATTCCCCGGGCAGCAGCCAAAAAGAGCAGGGTGATGACCAAGAGGGTGATCAATAACAGCGAGTTTTTACGAAGGAATACTTTCATGTGTCCTCCTAGGCGGCGCCCAGATAGCGGTGGATGGCGGCTTTATCTTCGATGAGGTCTTTCATCAAGCCATTTTTGACCGAGCGGCCTTCTTCAATAATGACGTAATATTCCGCCAGTTTACTGGCCACCAGAAAGTTTTGCTCGACCAGCACAACCGTGCTTTGTTTGCTCAGTTCCCGGATGACTGCAATCATGCGTTCGATGATGACCGGGGCCAGACCTTCACTGGGCTCATCGATCAGTAATAAGGTGTTATCTGGCACCAGAGCGCGGGCAATGGCCAGCATTTGCTGCTGCCCTCCTGAAAGCGCCGTTCCCGAAATATTCATGAATTTGCTGAGATCGGGGAAGAGATTGTAAAGGAATTCCTTTTTGCGCGTGAAATCGCCTTTGGTCCGCTCTGCCAGCTTGAGATTTTCTTCGACGGTCAGATCACGGAAAATAGCCCGGTGTTCCGGAACGAACCCGATCCCCAGGGCGGCGACATCGAAGGGCTGCATCCCCTGAACGGGACGGTTGTTGAACAGGATTTGTCCCTGCCGCACCGCAGCCAATCCCAAGATCGATTTCAGGGTGGTGGTTTTGCCAGCCCCGTTTCGTCCGAGCAGCGCCGTGATGGCTCCTTCCGGAACATCCACATCTACTCCCTGCAGGATGTGGTACTGGTTGATGTACGTATGGATTCCTTTTACTTCGAGGATATTGCTCATGTGAACCTCAATCGCGTAGATGCGGGTGGGATGGAATGACTTTTCATACGTCCAGCTCGTAAAGACCGCCCAGATAAGCGGTTTGTACTTCTTTGTTGGCTGTGATTTGCGCCGGGCTGCCCTCGGCGAGGACTTTGCCCAGGTGCATGACGGTGATCGTATCCGAGATGCTCATAACCACGTTCATGTTGTGTTCCACCAGCATCACGGTTTTATTGCCGGCTTTTTGAATTTCCTGGATGAGATGAATGAGCTCGGGGACCTGTTCCGCTGCCATTCCGGCAGTGGGTTCGTCGAGCAAAAGTACTTCAGGGTCGGGGGCCAGGATCATTCCCAGTTCGAGTTTGCGCTGGTCGCCGTGGGGTAAATTGCGGGCAGGGATGGCGGCGCGATCTTTGAGCCCGACACGTTCCATGACTTCCCAGGTACGGCGATCGCAGTCTGTTAATTGACTGGTTTTGATCAGGAAGTTAAAGTTTTCTTTTTCCAACACCTGGGAGGCCAGGCGAATATTTTCAAAGACAGTGAGATTGGGGAAAATATTGGTGATCTGAAAAGAACGGCCTAAGCCGTGGTGGATCATGCGATAGACTGGCTGATGCGTGATCTCTTTTCCGTGAAAGATCACTTTACCGGTGGTGGGTTTGAGATTCCCACTCAGAAGGTTGAAGAAAGTGGTTTTCCCGGCGCCATTGGGGCCAATGATGGCGTGCAGGGAATTCTTGCGTACTTTAAGGTTGACGTTATCCACGGCAACCAGTGAGCCGAAGTGTTTCGAGAGGTTAACGGTTTCGATTATCCATTCATTTTCCATCATGCGGGCCAACCTTTGTCGAATTCCGAGTACGAAAGTATCCCTAAAGGCCAAAGCTGGCCTTTAGGGATATCGTTACGCAATGCTTATTTCCCGCTCAAATTCCCGTAGGGGAGAGTTCCGCAGCGGTCTTTGAGAGCTTCCGGCAGCAAGCACGGGGGCTCAGGACGGGTGGTATCTACGTAAGAGTAGAAGTTCGCCTTGGGATCGGTCAGGTTGTCCAGTTTGAGGATGTACATATCCTGGATGGCTACGTGATCTTCAGGACGAATGTAAACGGTGCCTTTCGGACCTTCGAAGGTTAAACCTTCCATGGCTTTGACCAGAGCATCGCTGCTGGTATCACCGTTGGTGGCTTTGAGGGCGGCCACGATCATCAGGGCGGCGTTCATGCCATCAGCATCGAACAGGTCAGGGGTCACGCCGTAAACTTCGCTTTCCTTAGAAACGAGATAATCATTGATCTCATTCTTTGGGGCGGAGTAGTGGTAAACGATACCGGCGGTGGTGCCGATTGCATTGGAGAAGAAGGTCGGCATCAAAACGTTGTCGATGAAAGTGGTACCCAGAGCCATTTTGTCGGTCACGCCCTGATCCTTGGCGGATTGGACGAGGGAGACGAACCCGGAACCAGCCCAAGTAACGATGTAGGCTTCAGCGCCAGATTTGGCAATCTGTTCCATGTAGGGGGTAAAGTCGGTGGTTGTGACGGGGGCGAAGATGTCGTCACCTACGAAAGTGCCGCCATCCAGGGTGCAGGCATCGCGGAAAGCGTCCGCTGAACCATGGCCGAAAGCATAGTCGGCAGCGATCTGAACGAAGGTTTTGTACTGTTTAGTCAGGGCCAGACATTCGTTCATGGCATCCTGGTAGTTGTTGCGGCTGGTGCGGAAGGTGTATTCGTTGAAGTTGACGCCGGTGATGTCATTGGCGGCAGCTGGGGCCACGATCAGGGGGATCTTGTTCTGCAGGGCGATGCCTTGCAGGGTAGCTACTGCGGCAGAAGAAACCGTACCGACCAGAATGTTCACTTTTTCGACATCGATCAATTCGTTGGCGACGGTAGTAGTGGTGTCGGGGGTGCTGGCATCATCGCGCACGAAAACCTGAATTTCGCAGTTATCCACTTTGAAGGTGTTTTCCTGGGTGGCGGTGAAATCGAACTTCTCACCAGCGGAACCCGGGGCACCGGCTGCGTATTCCATGCCCAGCATGAAGGAACGCGGGATCATGACGCCGTAAATTGCCAGCGCGCCGGTCATGTCAGTGATGAGGCCCACTTTGACAGGTTCAGCACAGGTTAAACCAGCGGGGGCTTCAGTAGGAGCAGCGGTAGTGGCTGCCATGGCTTCGGTCGCTGCAGGGGCTTCAGTGGCAACAGCGGCAGGTGTTGCAGTGGTGCAGGCTGACAGGATGAGTGACAGCGTGACACCGATTACCAACAAATAACGAGCAGTCTTCATGAACTTATCCTCCTAGTTTGGTTTACTTATGATCATTGAGCATTCGAATTGCTTGAGTAAGATTCAGTTTATGGATGTGCCTCCTTTTTCGTTTTGTTCATTGTTCCCGATCCGGTTTTGCATCGGGAATCGAGAGATGCGTCGAGAAACGAATACCGGGTAAACATTCGCAACCACTAAAAGGCAAACAGAAAACGAAAATACGGGAAAGCCGGGTAATGAAAGATCAATGCGGCATCAACATGACTGCCTGTGCGGTGAGCACCTGATGATGATTCTGGTTGTAGCAATCAGCGCGGAAGGTCGCCAGGTGTTTTTCTTCGTTGAGTTCGATGAGTTCGACCGAGGTTTCGATCACGTCTCCAGCCAGGATGGGAGCCAGGAATTCGCACTGGATGTTCAAACATTGGGCTCCCGCGCCGGGCAGATGGGTATTCAGCAGCCCGCCAATGATTCCCGCCATGAGCAGCGGATTGACCTGGAGCCGGAAAGCCGCGGCTTCCGCCAGCCCGGTTCCGGTGGGAGGAGTAGTGGTGTCACCGACCAGCCCGGCATACATGACGGCTTCACCTTCAGTGATCACTTTGCGAAAGGTTTCGCTTCTGCCAACGTAAAAAACGGATTCAACGGCTGTACTCACGCGGCCACCTCACTGTGTTTCAATAAGAATCCAAGCAATGCAGAATTAAAAGCTCCTGGTTTTTCAAGACAAACTGCATGTCCGGCATCTGGGATTTCTACCAGTTCTGCTCCGGGTATGTTGTCGGCGATAATGTGAGCATAATGCGGGGTTTTGAGAATATCCTGTTCGCCTACCAGCACCAGGGTGGGGGCGATAATGTGATGGAGCTGATCGGTAAAATTGAATTCCATGAACGCATTCATCAAAGCCAGCCCTGAGACGCAATCCAGTTGATCGTAACGGGCACGGGTATTGGGCAATATGGCTTGATTGGCTTGCAGCCATTGTTCTGAAAAGTTGTAGGGCAGGGTGACCGAAAAAACCAATCCGCCATCCTGGCGCGCCAGCGCATTTTGCCAGCTTTCGCCGATGGCGTGCAGCAGGGGTTCGATGTGGCTGACTGAAGAAGAAACGATCAGGCTGCGCGTCATCTTGGGGTATTTCACTGCGAAAACCATGCTGATCTCGCCACCATAAGAGATGCCGGCAATGTGGGCTTTTTCAATGCCCAGGCCTTGCAGCAGAGCGGCCAGATCGTCAGCGTGTTGCTCCATGGAATAAGGGCCAGCCGGGTGCTCAGATTGCCACATACCGCGGCAATCGTAGACGAGCACACGAAAATGTTGCTTGAGGGTGGCAATCTGGTATCCCCAGCTGGCAGTAGACATGAAGATGCCATTGGAAAGCACGATAACATCCGCATCTTCCGGGCCGTGCAGCTCGTAGTACAGATCAACGTTATTGACGTGGGTCAATGGCATGGGTCAGTTCCTTTAGGCCACAGGTTCGAAGGCCAGAAAAGATTTCCTGGCTTCGCCTTCGCCGCGGTCGATGAAATGGGCACGCATGGGGGTGCCGATCTTGATGCTTTCAGGATGCAGGGCGTCGACGCCGCTGATGAATGCGCTGATCATTGGGCCTTCAGCCGTTTTGACGATGCCAACGCAATAGGGGTTCTTGCGGTCGTAGCCGGCTTCGATCATGGCGGTGGTGGCGATGTAAACGATCGTGTACGCTTGCAGCACCCCTTCACC
>JAAZOQ010000183.1 GCA_012797695.1 Anaerolineaceae bacterium
AGGCACCTGCCACGACCAGGGTAACGATCCATCCTTTTTTCATCACAACCTCCTTTCTTCTTTCATTTTCTAGAGTGTATTGCAAAAGTATGAAGAAGTTATGAAAGAACAGATTAGACAATTCTCAGAAGATTTATAGGATTTTTTCATACTCCCCCTGGAATTTTCCCCTATCAAAGTGGGCAGCAGGATAGAGCTTTTCCACATCAAAGAATCACAAAAAATGAGGCTGTTGGAGGAAAAAATGCTAAAATCATTTAAGTTCAGCTTTAATATCAGCAGCGAAATTAGGTAACAATCGCAGAATAACGAGATTATTTTGGGAGGAAAAATGTTTCGAAAAAATATGCCTTTCATATCCATTATTATCATCGCCGCTTTATTAACTTCTTGTTCTTCAACTCCAACCCCATCAGTTCCAAATTACTCTATCGTTGGTACTCAAGGTAGCTTTCACTTGGTAGTGATTGATAAATCTCTTGATTCCGATAAAGAAGGATTAAGAACCGTTGCGAATGATATTTGTAAAGATCAGAATATTTGCATAGTGATTTTTTGGGATGACCCAAACAATGCAGCTCATAGTTTACCAATGACGGATGAACAGGTTAACACAAGGGTAGCTGCATATAATTTGAACGAAAGCACCGGATTAGACAGATTATTAATCTGTTCAATTGATGGATGTTGATTTTGTACTTGCTGATTACAGCATCAATTACAATAAAGGTAGTCGCAATGTGTGCTCAAACATACCTGATCTATTTCATAGCCGCCGCATAAAATTCTTTCCCTTGCTCGAATTTAATTTTCTACCTGTAACGTCGCTAATCCAGTCCTATTTTCCATTGCGTCGTTCAGCAACACCAAATCTCCTAATTTCGAACAAGTCTTGATGGAATAGCAATGGGACCGCTGGCTCCTATGTTAGAAATCAATTGTAGTTTTATGATTAGTTTCTCTCCGAGTTACCCAGACCAGTTGCTGTCAAAGGTTGATTTTCAGTTCAACTTACTCAGCAGCCCGTTAAATCCAAAACAAAAAAAGGTGACCCCCATGAAAAAGATCGCTCTGGCACTCCTGACCTTGACCTTTGCCCTCTCTGCGTGCAGCGCAGGGAATGCCGCATCCCGTTCGGCCAGCCCCACCGCAACGCAGGGGTCGACTCAAACCAATACACTCCCTGCCAGCGCCACCGTCACCATGACACCCACGATATCTCCCAGCCCAACCCCCACGGCGATTTATAAAGTGGTTGGGCTGAATTTTGGCCCCTATACTGAAACCGGGCAAAGCCCCGATCTGGGAACCGTCATTTCAGCAGAGCAACTGGCCCGGCAAATCGATCTCATTGCCCCCTATACCGAATGGATCCGTACCTATGGCTGTGCCGGCCTGGAACAGGTTATCCCGCTCGCCCACGATCACGGAGTCAAGGTGGCTTTCAGCGCCTGGCTGGGTAAAGACGAGGCCGCCAACGATCAGGAAATTTCGTGCCTGGTCAAAGCCGCCGTTCGCTACGAACCCGATCTGCTCATCGTCGGCAGCGAAACCCTCTACCGCGGTGACCTGACTGCCGCCCAACTGATCGATTATTTGGACACGGTAAAGAAGATCCTGCCCGAATTTACGGTCGCCAATGCCGATACCGCCGAAAGCTGGCTGAAAAAAACAGCCCTGCTGCAGGCCTCTGACATCGTGCTGGCCAATCTCTATCCATACTGGGCCGGCAAAGACGCCGCCCGCTCCATCGCCTGGCTGGACAGCGCTTACACACAAATCCAGCGCGCCGCCGGCGAAAAAGAAGTCTGGCTTTCTGAAATCGGCTGGCCCGATTCAGGGAACACGATCCAAGAGGCAGTGCCCTCGCCCGCAAACGCGGCTGCGTTCTTTCTGAACTTCGTCTCGTGGGCCCAGACCAAAAACGTGAATTATTTCTATTTCGAGGCCTTCGATGAGCCCTGGAAAGAGACGGAAACGGCTCCCCAGGAAGCCCACTGGGGCATCTGGACGAGCGACGGGCAGATGAAAGACGGGATGGAGCAAGTATTCAACGGCGGCACCGTCCCTGACAACTGGACCCCCACCGAAACCCCAACACCAACGCAGGTCCCGGCCAGCGCCGGCGCCTATACGAACCCTCCCAGCAGCAACGTCACCCAGGGGCCGCCGGCGATTTTCATCAGCGGCTGGCCGAAAAATGGCATCGTGCAGGGCAGTGTCAAGAACGTCGACCCCAGCAAGTATCACGTCGCCGTATACATCCAGGTGAACGGAGGCTGGTGGACGAAACCTTATTTCGATGCCCCACTGACCGCGATCTCGACCTACGGCTACTGGGCCACGAACTACATTACCGGCGGGAACGATGAAGACGCCACCGAGATCGTAGCCGTCTTGCTGCCCAACGAGGCCAGCGTGCAACTGGCCGAAGGCGGCGGGCTGCCCGACTTCAGCAATTACGCGTCCGCCCGGGTCTCAAGATAACAATTACGGGGCAAAGCTGGCTTTTGGATGTTAACTATCCAATCAATTCCCCTTCATAAAAGCAGGCAAAATTATGGATAACACACTCTCCCCAATCCATCCCGGTGAAATCCTCCTTGAGGACTTCATGAAACCATTCGGATTAACTCAATACCGGTTAGCCCATGACATTGGCGTTGCTCCAATTCGCATCAGCCAGATCGTCAATGGGCAGCGGGCAATTTCCGTGGATACGGCCATGCACCTGGCCCGCTACTTTGGCACAAGCGCAGAAGTCTGGCTTCGATTACAAGTCCGGTACGACCTTGAAGTCGCACAAAGTGAATTAAGTGAGCGCATCCAACGGGAAGTTAAAGTTTTCCGCCAACCAGCAAATCGAATTTGACCGAAAATAAGCCCGGCCCGATTCCCCTCACTGCAGCCCCATCTCGCGCATGAATTTCTCTTTATTGGCCAGGCGGGCATTCTTGCCTGAACTGGTCTTGATGAGCCATTTTTTCTCGACCAGATGCACGTAGCGCAGAGCAACAGCGGAACCGGTGGTCACCGTCTGGCGGATGGCGTCGGCAATGTGCTCACGCTCCTGCGCATCAGCGGTGTCGACCTCGGCCACGAGCACGACCTCTTCGGTACCGGTGGATTCATTGAACAGACCGAAGGCTACCACCCGGCCAGCGTGCACCCCGGGGACCTGCATGGCCAGCTCTTCGAGGTCCATCGGATAGACGTTCTTGCCGCCCACGATAATGATCTCTTTCTTACGGCCGGCGACGAACACCTGTTCACCCACGGTGTAGCCATAATCCCCGGTCAGATACCAGCCCTCAGCAAAAGCCTTCTCCGTGGCATCGGGGCGATGATAATACTCACTGAGCATGCAATCCGAG
>JAAZOQ010000184.1 GCA_012797695.1 Anaerolineaceae bacterium
CCCGTGGACAACGGCAATGCCATCCGGGTTGTAAACGCTGGCGCCGCCCCAGAAATTGAGGCCATCCTCGAAACCGACGCGGTTGGTATGGCAGACGAAAGAGGTGAACAAGCCGGCATAAGCCCGGTTGATCTCCTCCACCCAGCGTGCGGAATCAAGACGGCCGGGTTCCCCGGTCTCAGAGGGCGGGGGCAGTCCGCGCCCGGGGCTGGACGAAGCGAACAGGAAGAGGTCTGCTCCATCGAGCCAGAGCAGGTAGGGCAGCGAAGCGTGCCAGAAATCCTCGCAAATAAGCATGCCCACCCGCCCAAAGCGGGTGTCGAAGGCGCTCACGCTATCTCCCCAGGCAAAGAAACGCCCTTCATCAAAGAGACCGTAAGTGGGCAGGTAGACTTTGCGGTGTACGTGCAGCACTTTGCCGGCAGAAAGATAAGCGGAGGCAATGTAAAAACGGTTGCGTGCATCTTCCTCGACGAAGCCGACCATCAGATCGATGTTCTGGCTGGCTTCCAGCAGGCGGTGGAAGATAGGATCGCTATCCTCCGCGTGGTGGGCCACTGTGGGCACCAGGTCTTGCAGTACGTAGCCGGTCAGAGAAAGTTCAGGGAAGACGACCAGATCGGCGCCTCCCTGCCGTGCCTGTTCGATATAGCTGAGGTGTTTGTCGAGGTTTTTCTCGACGTTCCCGAGTACGGTATTAATTTGTGCCAGGGCGAGGTTCAGTTTCATAAGGCGCAGCCTTCTTTGGTTTTTGGAAAAATAAGCGGTGCCCAAGAGGGGGCCGTTTGGAAATGCGATGTGTGAAGAAGTATATTGTACCCAAAATTCCCAAGAATGTATAAAGCAAAGCCATCCAGGTCTCGACTCGACCGCCGAAAAATGCCGGAGCAGGGTCGGCGCGCAGCAGGCTGAAGAGCAGCATGTCGGCGTTGAAGATGATCCATGTAGCCAGAGCACGCACTCCGCTGCGACGTTCGCGGGCACGCAGCCAGAATTCGAGCACGCCCCCAAAAACGAGCAGGCTGACCAGCGCCAGCGGCTGTACCGGCGTGCGCAGCTGGAAGACGCCACTGGCATCCGCGGCGGGCATGCCCCACCAGACGTTCTCGGTGAGGGTCACGCCGTAACCCAGACCATTCAGCCACATTGCCGCCCAGGCAGCCAGTGCCAGCGGCAGCAGCAGACGGCTGAGACGGTCGGCGACCAGGGGCAGCGGCCAGCCCCACAACTGACGGATCAAGAAGAAGATGGCCACGGCTGCGGCCAGAGCGCCTTCCCAGGCCAATCCGCCGCGCCAGAACTGGAGGATTGCACCAGCGTGCGCGCTGAAATAAGTCAGGTGTTCCAGCACGTAGGCCAGACGAGCGCCAAGGAGTGCACCCAGCAGTGCCAGCCAGGCAGCCAGCAGCCAGGGAATGCGCTGCCCACTCGGGCTGGATTCAGCGACCCAGAACAGGCCCAGACAGGCCCCGATGCCTAAGATCAACGAAAAAGAGGTGGTAAAGACCATCAATTTTATCTTACCACAGCGATCCATGGCACAGGCTCGCCATTTCTGATTAAAAAACACTTAAGCAAAGCAGGCTGTTCTTTAAGGTAAAATAAAGCAGGTGACAAGAACCCATGGCAAGTAGTTCTGACCGTATTCGCATTTTGAAGATGATCGAGGAAGGCAAGATCACGGCTGAAGAGGGGGTGCGCCTGCTGGAACAGGGGGAGGGCGAGAGCACTGAACAGGTTTCCTCTTCGAGCGGAGGTATGCCGCGCTGGCTGCACGTGATGGTGACCGATACCCACACTGGCAAAGCGCGTGTGAATGTGCGCCTGCCGGTCAATCTGGTCAACGCTGGGATGAAGCTGGGAGCACGGCTCTCGACTGAGGTGGATAACCTGGATATGAATCAGATCGGCGAGTTTATCCGCAACGGCTACATTGGCCCGGTGGTGGATGTGACCGACGACGAGGACGACGAACACGTTCAGGTCTTTCTGGAATAGTATCAACGTTTTTTTGCGCAACCCACAAGAATTAGAGGGAAAATGGCAAAACCAGATACTAGGGATCTTCGTATTAGTGAAATTAATCCAGAAAACAATCTCTTCTTAATTGCGTTTAAAAAAAATAATAGATCTTATAAGTCTGGATATTATCAAAACATTGAAAATTTTTTAAAATATAAAGAAATTTCGACTAAACCACTTTCTTCACTCACCGTAGATGATGTTGAGAAGTATAGAGATGATATGTGGAAAAGAGGGGTTGGTTCGAAAAGAACAGATGCAATAATTTCTGCAATTTCCACTTTTAAAAAATATTTGATAACTGAAAAATCTTTCCCGGATAATTTTCTTCAAAAGATTGAAGATCTCAGAATTAATGACAAAAGTCTGAGTGATAAGTCTGTAATATTTTCTCGCGAGCAATTATTTGAAATTCGAGCTTTTAATAAACAACATTCTGCGTTTGAATATGTTTTTGAAGTATTGTTCCAATTAGGTGTGGATAAAAAGGATTTAATCTTTTGTATTCCTCATAATGCAGATAAAGCAAGGCATGCATTTATTAGTGAAAAAAAAAGAATTTTTATTAAATACAACAATAGAGTAAACGACCTATTTTCCTTGAATTGTGATGAACAAGAATTGAAAAAAATTATCACTAATATTGATTACCTGTATTTTCAAAAATTGACAAACTATTTACGAGAAGAAAAAAACATTGCTATTCGACCAAAACCCCAACAAATAATATATTCAGATATTATTAAATCACGTGATTATTTTATTCTCAGGTGCCCAAATGAAAATTGTAACCAGTTTGTTGAGAATCTAGCACAAAACTGGGTATTAGTTCGAACGGATTTTGAAACTGACTATCGATTGTTTTGTAATGAATGCAAAGGCAATCTGTTATGACAGAAAAACCCATAATAGAAAGTATTGATGACATTTTACCCATCTTTTGTTTATCTAATGGTGAGTTGAAACCAGAAAACAAAGTAAAGAATTTTTCCGACCCAACAATTAATCAGACTTACGCAGAAGGTGGAATAAGAGAAATTACTGTTGAGTTGCATCAACGAAATGCTTCGTTAAGGAACAAGGCATTGGAGCATTATGGGTATATTTGCTATGTTTGTGGTGAAAAATTTGAAGAAACTTATGGCCCTGACTCAGAAGAATGTTTTGAAGTACATCATTTGACACCGCTATCAACTCAAGAGAAAGTCTGTGAAAATACTCTTAATGATGTGCGAGTTGTGTGCGCAAATTGCCATAGAATCCTACACAAAAATGGGGCACTGGGAATAAATATTGATCAACTGCGAGAATTTGTACACACAACAAAAACTAACAGTAAATAATGCGAAAACGAATTATTTCTTCGTTGGTTAATTAACAGCTTCTACGTGATCGATCTCAGGGAAGAACTGCTTGACGGTACCTTCGACCCAACCTTTAACGGTGAGGGGAGAGAGCGGGCAGCCCAGACAGGCCCCTCCCAGACGCACCTTGACGACCTTGCCATCGAACGAAACCAGCTCGACGGCGCCGCCATGATAAGTGGTGATGTAAGCATTCAGTTGCTCGATGAGCCCGCGCAGTTGTTCCATCTCAGAG
>JAAZOQ010000185.1 GCA_012797695.1 Anaerolineaceae bacterium
AATCGGCTGACCCTGGTGAAATACAAAGAAAAGATCAAACAATGAGCCTTGCCGCAAAAGACCCGATTGCTCTGTGGAGACAATTTCTGGCGCTGGTAGAAAAACTGCTCAGCCAGCCCAACACGCACTCCATCGAACGGGTCCTGGTTTCGCAGGTTTCACAACAATTTTCTTGCTGCGCCAATCTCTATTACGCTGAACCAGCCTATCCTCTGCCTGGGGAGCGGCCGCTCTCCACCTTGCCGGGCGCTTCTTCGTCTGAGCTGGTTTATCAAGCCTATACCAGCCAAAAAATCCAAACCAATACCCGGGCTGATTCTTCTCAGCTTCCTTACGAGATTGCCATTCCGCTCATTACTCACGACACACTGCTGGCAATTCTCGAGGTTACCCGCCCGCCTGACAAAACCTTTACCCACCAAGAGATCGAACTGCTGGAAGGGGTTTGCGCCTATGCCGCAGTTTCACTGCAGGTTAACCGTCAGGTCACGCTGAAGAACTGGCGTTATGAGCAAATTTCGCTGGTACGTTCCGTCAGTGCCCAAATCGCCAACGTTATGGATCTGGATCAACTGTGCTCACGAGTAACGAAACTGATCCAGACCTCTTTCAAATATTATTCCGTTGCCATCTTTACCCTGGAAAAAGGGAAGAATGAGCCCAATGAACTGCAATTTCGGGCCGTAGCCACGGAGACCCTGCTCAAGCCCATCCAGCAGCTCACCGCCAAGATCGGCGAGGGCATGATCGGTTATTCTGCCCAAACCGGGCAGGAACGGGTTGCCAAGAACGTCAAAGATGATGCCTTCTTCAAAGAAATCGATACTCTGCCCGAAACCAAAGCCGAAGCTACTTTACCGCTGCGGGTAGAAGGGCGCATTCTGGGTGTGCTCGACGTACAAAGCCGCAAGATCGAGAGCTTTCACGAATCAGACATGATGGTGCTGCGGGCACTGGCCGACAACATTGCCCTGGCAGTGGAAGGCACCCACCTGTATGAAAATCTACAGAAACGCGCCGATCAACTCAAAGCCGTTCTGGAAATCAATTACGCACTTTCTTCCGTGCTCGATCTGGAAGCGCTGCTCGAAGAGATCGTCCAGCGCATCCACGATCGCTTCAACTACCCCTTTGTGCACATCTTTACCGTGCACACCGGGCGACGGAAAGTGATCTACCAGACAGGCAGCGGCATGCGCTACCAGCACCTGCGGTCTAACTCTTTTGCTTACGATCTGGATGCCCCCAAGGGAATGATCCCGCTGGTTGCGCGCACCGGCAAGCCCATTCTGGCCAATGACGTCGAGCAGGAGCCCTCGTACCTGCCTTCCAAGCTGCCCCCGCATAATACCCAATCTGAGCTGACCATTCCGCTGGTTTTCGGCAAGGATGTACTGGGAGTACTTGATCTGCAATCAGATCAGAAAAATTCGTTCGATGAGGACGATCTGCAGCTTTTCGAGGGGCTGGCAGCGGGAATTGCCGTTTCGCTGCGGAATGCCAACCTCTTCCGCTCTGAGAAGTGGCGTCGTCAGGTAGCCGATAGTTTTCAGGACGTGGCCGGCCTGCTCTCTTCGAACATCGAGCTTTCTGATCTGCTGGACCGTATTCTGGTCGAGCTGGAACGGGCTCTGCCCTGCAATGCCGCCGCCATTTGGCTGCAAGATGAATCTTCTGAGTCAGAGCCGACCCTCAGATTGGGGGCCGTTCATGGGACCACTCAGGCCAAGTTAGCCAAGCTGATGGAAGAAAACCCGGCCGTCCGCGAGTTTTTGACCCAATCTTTGACACAGACCCGGCCTTCCATTCGCAAAAAAACCGATCCTTATGGTCCATTGGGGCTGGCCTGCAGCATGCAGACCAATTATTCTTCCATTGCCGTTCCTTTGCGAGCCGGAGATAAAGTACTGGGCTCCCTGACCCTGGCCCATCACCTGGAAGGACGCTACGGATCAGAATCCGCGGCCATCTGCTCCACCTTTGCGAATTACGCAGCCGTGGCAATTCAAAATGCCCGCCTCTTTCAATCCGCACAGGAAGAAGCCTGGTCTTCGACCGTTTTGCTGCAGGTTTCAGAAGCCACCCAATCGATCAACGACGAGGATGAGCTGTTAACCACCATGAGCCGGCTCATTCCGCTGCTGGTCGGGATCGATCAATGTGCCCTCTATCTTTTCGATTCCAACACGTCACAATTCACAATGAAGTCCTGGTACGGGTTTCACCCAGAAGAAAAAGAAACCAACGTATCCGAACTTGATTCTTTGCCCTTTCTGAAACTGGTGACCACTCAAGAACCGATTTACCTGACCAACCCGGCAGAAGAAATTGGGCTGGCCTCTTTGGTGATCGGGGAGGGTGAAAGGACGATGGTTCTGCTACCCATCAGCGCCCATAACGAAGTGTTGGGCGCACTGCTGGTTTCGCACAATATTCCGATTGAGAAGAAAATCGACAATCGCTTCAAGGAACATACCCTGGCGATCTTGCAGAGCATCAGCCAGCAAACTGCCATTACCATCGAGAACATCCGGCTGGTAGAAACTCGGCAGGAAGAGGCTTATATCACCGCCGTTTTGCTGCAGGTGGCTCAGGCAGTTGTCAGCCAAAACAATTTACAAGATATTTTAGATTCCATCATTCACCTGATGCCCATTCTGGTAGGTATCGAAACCTGCGTTATCTACCTGTGGGATAAAGGCGAACAACGGTTCCTCCCCGCTCAAACCATTTCGAATCAACATGAAACTCGGGAATGGCTGAAAACGCACTCCTTTGCGGCAGGAGAATTCGCTCTGCTAGATGAAGTACAGCAGAACAATCAGTTAAGCGCCGGCCAGCTAGAATCAGCGGCCGTCCCGCCTGAAAAATGGGGAGCAGTGCCCAATTTACTTCTCGAGAATGCCAGCAATTTGCTCGAAAGCAGCCAATACTGGCTATTGGGATTCCCGCTGCAAATTAAGTCAGAATTTTACGGCGTGCTGCTGACCTGCGAGAATGAATCCCCTTCACGCTACCCACAAAAACGTATCGAGTTATTGAATGGCGTCGCTCAGCAAATTTCTCTGGCGATCCAGGATGACCACCTCCAGCAAGAAATGATTGGCCGGGAACGCATGGAACAGGAAATCGAGCTGGCGCGGCAAATTCAAAAGACTTTCCTGCCCGAAAAGCTGCCGCGCGTGAAAGGTTGGGATCTGGATCTGCGCTGGAATACTGCCCGTGAAATGGGCGGAGACTTCTACGATCTTTTTGCGGTTCACAATCACAAATATGCCTTCACCATTGCCGATGTATCCGATAAGGGCATTCCCGCAGCACTGTATATGACCGTTACGCGCACGCTGCTCCATTCCAGTGCTGTGACGCTGGATACGCCGGCTAAAGTGCTGAAGCAGGTCAATCACCAGTTGATGCTGGATACCC
This sequence comes from Anaerolineaceae bacterium, assembly GCA_012797695.1. GTDB lineage: Bacteria > Chloroflexota > Anaerolineae > Anaerolineales > Anaerolineaceae > UBA6107. The sequence continues at coordinate 3,427 of JAAZOQ010000185.1, forward strand.
AAAATGGTATGTTCATTACAGCCGTTTTCGGATTTCTGGAACCCGCCACCGGCAAGCTGGAATACTCCATTGCCGGGCACAATTTGCCGCTGATCTTTCGGGAAGAGAACCAAACGATCGAGCAATTAAACAAAGATGGAATGGCACTGGGAGTTCTTGACAACACCCCTTACCATAACCAGGTCATTACGCTTAACCCCGGAGATGCCATCCTGCTGTACACTGATGGTGTGACGGAAACCTTTTCACTCGAAGGGGAAATCTTTGGCGAAGAACGCCTGATCAAACTCTTTCAGGAAACCTGTCTGCAACACCCAGAAGACATTCTGGGAACCCTGTATGAGGCCATCAAAGAATTTCGCGGGAACAATGTTCTCTCTGATGATTTGACGATGTTACTCTTCCACAGAAATCACAACCACCCGTAAAACGGGTGGTTTGCTCTGCGGCTATAAGCCTTTAATGCTAGCCAGCGCCTCAAGGCGCTGGCTTTCTCTTCGTTCAAGCCACTTCGCTTTTATCTCTTCCGCTTGCCCCTCAAGGGGCTTTG
>JAAZOQ010000003.1 GCA_012797695.1 Anaerolineaceae bacterium
ATCGTCGAACAAATTCCCCTTTTCATCTGCTGCCAGCAAAGAGAACTTCTCTGTGATCAATGTACTGACTCTCTCAACCAGAGGAAGGCTTGTCAGCGCCTCTGGATCCGCCTTCAGAACCTCGAAAACATGCCATTTTTTCAACAGCATCAACGCCCCAACAGGTCGAGAAAGCCCAAGTATTTTGAAAAGTTCGTCCCGTTTGCGCTCCCCAGAAACCTGATCCAGCAAGTGAATTTGTTGATTGATCTGTTCTTCAGTCTCAGGGGCAACATTCAACGCATAAGCAGCAGAATATCGTGCCGCGCGCAGAATACGCACCGGATCATCCTGAATACTTTTCGGGGAACAAGGTCGCAGCAATCGCTGCTGCAGATCTGCCTGCCCGTCACAAGGATCAATCAAAACACCCGGTTCTTCCAGATCGACGGCAATCGCATTTACTGTAAAATCACGGAGTGCCAGATCCGCATCGATAGAATCTCCGCGCAGCAAAGCGAAATCAAACACCAGTTTGTTGTCGCCCTGTGGAACGAGAACGCGACAGGTCTTGCGCTCCTCATCCATCACAAAAAACGCGCCCCGCATTTTCTCGGCCCATTTTTTGGCCAAGAACACAGAGTCGCAGTTGCATACAATATCCACATCTCGATTGAGTGTATTGAGGAGAAGATCACGCATAAATCCCCCTACCAGATAAATTTTCTGGTAGTCGCTCTTCAAAGAGATCAGCTCAGAAAAAGAACTCTTGATCTTCTCTTCGAAAGGATTCACGCGCCTGCCTGGTACTTTTCTAGATCGACAACTCCAATGAACGGCAAATTTCGATAGTAGTCATCGATATCCAAGCCATACCCAAATACGAATTTATTCGGGATGGAAAAACCGGTATATTTCACAGCAACGGGCACTTCTCTGCGGTCCGCCTTGTCCAACAGCGTGCACACACAAATACTGGCAGGTTTACGCGTGGTAAGCAAATCGTATACCGCCGCAATCGTGTAGCCGCTGTCAATAATGTCTTCCACCAGAATGACATTCCGATTCTGAATATCCACGTTGAGGTCAAGCGAAATTCGCACCTTACCCGAACTTTGCCGACCACCCACGCCATAAGAAGAAACCGCCATGAATTCAATAGAGTGTGGAATGGTGATCTTGCGCATCAAATCGGTCAGGAACAAGACTCCACCCCGCAAAATACACACCAGAATCGGATCCTTCCCCACATAATCGCGGCTGATCTGAGCCCCCAATTCCGCGATGCGTGCCTGCAGCTTGTCTTCAGGGATCAATACTTCGCCCAAAAATTCTCGATAATCGCGCATAAATTCTCCAGAATTGATTAATCTCGTGGAACTTCATGATGCTGGCGGCAGCGAGCCTCATACATTTCAGACGCTCCAACGATGACCACCGGGTCAGAATAGCGTGCTGGCTTTCCATTCACCAGACGTTGGGTACGACTGGCGGGTTCGCCGCAGACCATACAAATAGCCTGCAATTTATCCACTCGTTCAGCCAGGGCCATCAACACAGGCATACAACCAAATGGCTCGCCCTTGAAATTCATGTCCAGACCGGCAATGATCACGCGGATGCCGTAATCTGCCAGATATTGCGAAACTTCAACAACGGATTCATCGAAAAATTGTGCCTCGTCGATTCCCACCACAGTCGTTTCGTCTTTCAGGTTCTTCATGATTTCGTTGGCGCTGTTGATCGCCACAGCATCGAAGGTAGAACCTGCGTGAGAAGCAACTCGCTGTTCCTCATAGCGGTTATCGATCGCCGGCTTGAAAACCTGCACTGTTTTGCGCGCAATCTCAGCTCTCCGCAATCGGCGAATCAACTCATCTGTCTTGCCACAGAACATTGATCCGCAAATCACTTCAATGGAACCCACCCGATGATCCATCCATTCCTCCAGGAAGTTTTTGCTATATTCCCTATTATAGGGGACTATTCCAATAGTCAAAACAACTTTAAGGTTAACAAAATCAACCTCCGCGGTGGCGGAGGTTGATTGAGGTTCAAGCGCAATTAGACAGCAATGTCTTCTGCTGCGGCGGGGAGATCATACCCCATCGAGCGCAGACTCTTCTTCATATCAATCAGGGATTTGCGGCCAAAGCCTTCGATCGCTAACACAGCAGCTTCACCTTCACCCAGTTTGGCAATCACCTGCCCAACCGTGGTCAGGCCAGCTTTTTCCAGTGCTTCAACAGCACGAGCAGGCAGCCCAAGCTCAGAGACCTTGCGGTCCATCGAAGTCTTGGCAGTCTCGCGAGCTTTCTTCTGATCGACGAATTCCTGGCGAGCCTGCAGCTTCTTGTAGAAGCGATCTACCTGTCCTTCAATATCAATCAAGCGTTGTTGCTGACCAGTAAAGAAAGGATGGCACTTCGAGCAAACCTCGGTATGGATTTCTTTCCGAGTAGAACCGGTTGTCCAGGTGTTGCCGCAAGAGCAAGTCACCTTTGCATCCGGATAATATGTAGGATGAATCCCTTTTTTCATTCTATGACCTTCCTGTGTCTTGTGTCTTTACAATTGCCGTTGGCGGATATGTAAAGACGAATCTATTTGGAATCGGTCTGCTTGACATGGACCCGTTTTTGCCCATTGGGCAGGGTCTCATATTCGACAACGCCTTCCGCAACAGCGAACAAAGTGTCATCGGTGCCGACTTTCACATTCTGACCGGGTTTGATCTTGGTACCACGTTGGCGCACAAGAATGTTGCCAGATAATACGGCTTCACCCGCAAACTTTTTCACGCCCAGCCGTTGTGCATTACTGTCACGGCCGTTACGACTGGAACCACCACCTTTTTTATGTGCCATTCGTTCTACTCCACTTTAATTGATTCGATCTTAAGCTGGGTATATTGCTGGCGGTGCCCAGTTTTTACACGGATGCGTTTCTTGGGGGAATACTTGAAGATCGTCACCTTCGGCCCTTTTACGTGATCGACGACCGTGGTTGTTACCTTGGTGCCTTTCACTACTGGGGTACCGACAGAAACCTTCTCGTCTTCGACCAGCAACAGTACTTGATCGAGTTCGACTGAAGCGCCAGCCTCGACGTCCAACAGGTCCACTTCGATTGTGGAACCTTCGACGGCTTTATACTGCTTGCCGCCACTTTCAACAATTGCATATTTCATTCTGTTGATTCTCCAATCTTCACTTCACCGCTTTCTCG
>JAAZOQ010000186.1 GCA_012797695.1 Anaerolineaceae bacterium
AACGCGATACCACCGGCAACATCCGCAAAGTCGCGCCGCAGTGGGCCAAACGCGAACCGCTGTGCACGTACGTGGTCATCCCCGCTGCCATGCACTGTGCCCACATGGACCAGCCGGAAGCGTTCCATAAGCTGCTGCTGGAATTTCTGGCGAAAGTGACCGGCTAAACAAAAAAAGATGTCCGTTTCATTCACGGACATCTTTTTGCTTGTATCGATTGGGTTACGGCTCTGGGGTCTCGGTGGGGGCGGCTTCAGTAGGGAGTTCAGTTGCTTCGATAGCCGTTTCTTCGATCTCAGCTTCATCAGTGGCTTCACTGAGTGAACTCGCGGTGTGAATAACGATCCCGTTTGCGGTCAAGGGGCCTCCGGTAACGTCACGCGGGCAAATGATGGTGACCAGCACTCCCACCTGAAGCTGGTCCAGTTGGTCCGCCGGCAGAATCTTGGTGGAGTCGGTGAGGAGGAAGGTAAATTCCTGGCCCTCTTTATCGGTAATGGTGATCTGCTCTCCCGCGCTATAGGCGGAAACGGTCCCGACGCGGTGGACGAGCTGTGGCTTACCCGGAATCACGGATACCGAAATGGCCGTGAGAACCCCCTCCTGGTTCTGGCGGGCACGCACAATCACATTTTGCCCGGCCAGCAGGCTTTCGGCTGTGCTGGAATTCCCCAGCGTGGGGACTTTTACCCGGGTTTCGGTATCCAGGGCAAAGACGACGCTTGAACCATCGCTTGTTTCGAGGGTAATGGCGTCCGCGCTGACCGCCGTGAGGGTTCCCCGGTAGTTCTGGGGCTTGTTGTCTTTCCCGGCGGCAGAATTTTGCTGGCCATTTCCATGCGGGGTGATGGCGTTTTGGGTTGCCTGAGCCCCGGGGGTTTTATCGGGGTGCGGATTCGCATCAGTGCTTGCATAAACGGTCATGGTGGAGACCAATAGCAAACTTATGACCAGAAAGGTTAACCCAGAAAGTTTTTTCATGAGAGACTCCTTTAATCGGTTGCAACGGTAATATTGATCACCAGATCGATTTCATCTCCTGCGGTATCGCTGGCAATGATCTGGAGAACGTTTACGCCGGGATTCAGCGTAATTGGCTGCTTGAACGCCCCGGCCGGGAACTGAAAAATATCCTCATTGACCGATACCACGGCATCGGCAGAAACTGTGCCTGTCAGGTCAATGGAAGTCGCCGAAACGACGTCCCCATCATGGGGGGAATCGATTTGAAAGGTAAACGGGATTGCTTGAGCAGGGGCGGCTTCCGTCGCTGTATCAGCAGAAGCTGCGGTTACCGGTGGAACGGCCGAAGAAGCAAGAATTTCTTCAGTCGGTGAGAGCGTGGGGGAATTGCTGCGACTGCAGCCATTAATCAAGAAGGCAAGAATTGCCAGCAAGGGAAGGACTTTTTTCATTCTTCTCCGGTTTTACGCATTTTTTATATCTTACCGCTCTTCGCGGAATCCGTCAAACTGGGAATGAAAATGTGTTACGCCAAAGTTAGAATGTCCCCTTTTACCAAAGTTAGAATGTCCCCTTTTACCAAAGTTAGAATGTCACCTGGAGAGGTGGCAAGAAAGTGGACAAACTAACAACGATGAGTGAAAAAGAGATAAAAAGGCTAGAAAAGATGAGCCAGTTGGGCAGGAAGGAAATAACCCAGAAGATGGCAGCAGAACAGTTGGGACTGAGTGAGAGGCAGGTCAAACGATTGTGGAAAGCCTATCAAGAGCAAGGAGCTGCCGGTTTGGTGAACAAGAGTCGAGGGAAGCCCAGTCACAACCAACTGAGGGAGGAGGTAAAACAGCAAACGATGGAGCTCATTCTGGAACATTATCGTGACTTTGGGCCTACCCTGGCAACAGAGAAACTGAGGGAGTTGCATGGGATCAATATCTCGGACGAAAGTGTGAGAAAGATCATGTTGGCGGAAGGGCTGTGGAAGCGTCGCCGCCACAAGAAGTTACGCGTGTTTCAGATGCGCGAGAGGAGGGCTTGTTTTGGAGAATTGATCCAGATCGATGGCTCAGACTATGATTGGTTCGAAGGCCGTAGTCCACGTTGTACCTTGCTGGTGTTCGTGGATGATGCCACCGGCAAGTTGGTGGAACTATGGTTTGTGCCGCATGAGAGCTTCTTTGGCTACTGTGAGGCAGCCAGACACTATTTTGAACGCTATGGCAAACCAGGAGCCTTTTACAGTGATAAGCATGGTGTTTTTCACCTCAATACCCCCAAACTGACCCCTGGGGATGGCCTGACCGACTTTGGCCGGGCCATGCAGGAACTAGGCATTCAGATCATCTGTGCCAATACACCCCAGGCTAAAGGCCGGGTGGAAAGAGCTAACCAGACCCTTCAGGATCGCCTCACCAAAGAACTGAGACTCAGAGGTATCTCTACCCCAGAAGAAGCCAATGCCTGGCTGCCAGAATTCATAGAGGATTATAACCATCGTTTTGCCATCACTCCCAGGAGTCATTTGGACTTCCACACCCCTCTTGCTGTCTCTGATAATTTAGACCGCATTCTTTGTCGCAAAGAATCCCGTATTCTCTCGAAAAACCTCACCTTTCAATTTCACAAAACCATTTACCAAATCCAGGTCCAACATCCTTCTTATGCCATGCGTAATGCTCCTGTCACCGTCTTGGAAAATGCCAAAGGTGAAGTCACTGTGTTTTATAAGAATTCTCCTGTGCCTTTTGAGGTATATTATCAACAAGCGAAGCAAGCTGAGGTAGTTCCTTCCAAGTCCATTGATTTTGAACTGCGTAATGCAGCCTGTGCTCATAAACCTGCTCCTGATCATCCCTGGCGCAAAGGTTTCTCGACACCTTTGTCAATTAAACAAAATGCCCCCAATTGAGGGGACATTCTTACTTTGCTCTACTAAGTGACATTTTAACTTTGGGCTAACAACTGGGAATGAAAATGTAATTCAAATATAGAAAATTGGTAATGGTCGGTTGGTTTTACTTACATTTGATCTTGAGCAGTGCCGCGACTGGGCCTGCCAGCTCCTGCAGGTCCGCGGCGGAACTGGTGTAGGTGCTGCGGGCGCTGGCGGCGTCGCTGACGTCGAGGAAATAGGCCAGCTTCCAGGTGCCGCCGTCGGGGACAAAGACGTAGGCGCCGGCGAAAGAGGCTTCCGGGAGCTGCTGAATCAGTTTTCCCTTATGATCGAGCTCCATGCGTGATTCGGTCACGCAGGCCAGAGCGGTGATCTTCGCCGCGCTGGCGTTGACCAAACTGACCTGGCTGACCTGTGCGTCGGTCACGATGCGCCAGGTATTGCTGCCGTCCAGCGCAGCGAAGTAACTGTTCCATTCGTCCAGCAGGGTACCCGTATAGTAATCCGCGCGCAGGGCGGCGCTGCGGTACACGTTGATGTTGTGCGCGTTCCGTTCGAAATTATCGATCAGAGATTCGGCTTGCAGGGTCTGGGCATCGCGGGTGGCCTGGACGGCGGTGGCCGTGGGCGCGCTGGCGGCGGAACTGCCGGTTGGGCTCCCGCGCAGCACTACGCAGAGCAGGGCAGCCAGGCCAAGCCCGGCGATCAACACGATCCAGTAAAGGAACTTCCCGGGCAGCCGGTTGGGGGAACGTGAAGTGAACATGTTTTCATTTTAGCGCAGGGCAGGCCGCGCAAATGTGGAAAGATTGTCGAGATTTGCTTTGCGTATAGTCATTATCTGTGTATATAAAAGAAGCTCCAGATTACCCGGAAAAGGCAACCTGGAGCTGATGGTCAGAAGCCGCCGCAAATTATTTAATGATGACTTGGGTGGCAGTGGGAATGATGATGAAGAAGCGCTTGCACGAGCAGGTGCTGCTATCCCAGAAGGATAAGAAGGGGCAGGTCTGTACCGGGCAGCTTCCCGAAACGGAGGTGGGGGCCGGGGTAGCGGTAGGTTCCAGAATGGTACACAGGTTGGCGAGCTGGCCCTCTTTGGGGGTTTCTCCAAAGATCCACGAACAGGAGTTATCCACGTCCCAGGTCTGGTCATCCTGGCTGCGGTCGACCACTTCGAAACCGGCCGGGTTGAGCTTGCCGATGCTGGTCCAGGCCCACCAGCCAAAGACGTTGGGGTTGGGCAGGACGGTGGCCTTGAGGGCGAATTCGATGATGGTCGGGTCTTTGGGCGAAATACGTACCCAGGCCAGGTCCGGGTCCTGACCGACGCCGCTGTCGAAGAGCTGGGTATCATAGCCGTTGCTCTGGTTTTGATCGAAGGCAAACGGCTTGCTGCCGCCCACGTCGCCGTTGCTGTCTTGCCAGACCTGCACACCGTCGGTGCTCCACTGGGTGGATTGGGGTTCGCTGGCCAGCAGCAGGAAGTCGCCGCGCGAATCGAGGTTGTCATCCAGCTCGAAGCCGGCCTGGTAACCGGCGGGTTCATCCACCAGACTGGTCACCTTGATGCGCAGGAAGATCCACGGGGTGGACTTGCCCGTCTGGCTCCACAGGATGTCAAGGGCGGGGATGTAATTACCGCCAGG
>JAAZOQ010000187.1 GCA_012797695.1 Anaerolineaceae bacterium
ACGGTTAATCAAGCGGGAGACGGCACTGCCTACAACAACAGCATCCGCTTTGACAATCGAAATTACCTGCTTCACGTGCTCCGGTTTGGTCAAGCCAAAGCCCACCAGAACGGGTGTATCGCGTTGGATCGTCTTCTGGACGGCTTTTACCCGTGCCACTGCCTGGGTCAAATACTCGACAGCCACTTCTCCAGTACCGCCAGTTACCCCAGCCGTTGCTGTCATGAACAGGAAGCCGTGAGCGTCTTTAAGAATGTTGGTCAGGAGTTCAAACTCAGACGTGCCCTCTTTGGATAAGCTGATGCCATCGATAAAATTCACGTTCCACATGTTGTTATCACGCATCTTCTTGTGAAAACCAACCGGGTCACCCGCTTTAATGGAGGGATAATCAGGCAGCTCAAAACCATCAACATCCGCTGCCTTGGCCAAAGCGACGAAGTTATCCACACCAATCCCGACCACCGAAGACACGTAACCCATCGGCATGACTGGTAACTGTGGATAGCGTGCGCGAACCAGAGCAGCCAGTTCAAAAGCGCGTTCTGTGTTGATACCGGCTTCCCGATCCGTCAGATGATGCATCTGCATTGGAGCTCCATCCAGCCACGGAGAAACTCCTGGAATGCACAATTCGATCATATCGACACCACCTTCAACGAAGGCGTCGATAATTTCCATCGAATAGCGGTAGTTGGCACCACTTTGAGGAAGGTAGCACATCAGTGCGCCCTGGTTCTTTTCTTTCAACTTGCTGAACATCACATCTACACGATTCATCTCACCCTCACAGCCTGGTTGCATCTTTTAGTGACTTCACAAAAGGTTCAACCTTCTCAATGGATTCACCGGCCTGTAATCGTTTGGAAACTGCACTTCCCAGCATGACCCCATCTGCCCCTACCAAACGCAGGGAATCATGTACCTGCTCAGGAGTAGAAATGCCGCAAACAATGATGATCGGGGTAGAAACGCCAAATTTTTCTTCGATCCGACGGATACGCTCGCAAGCCGGAGCCAGTTCATCCGCAGGGAGTTTGTCTTTCGCACCTGAAATTCCACCCGCCTGGGCAATCAGGAACAGGAAACCCGAAGACAGTTTGATCAGTTTTTCCAGTAAAGCGTATTTAGGAGAACCTTCTGGAGCCGTTGCAACATCCATGGTGATATCCACAATGAAATGGGCACCGTGATCCAGCAGATCGCGGCCAAATTTTTCCTGGTCATCACCCACCACGTAGGGATAATCCGGTACATCTGCGCCGACGATACCAGCCTTTTGGCAGGATTCAGCGTATTTATGAGTCCCATAGCGGAATACCGGCCCCATGAAGTTGATCGTTACCAGCGGGAGATCAGGATGCATTTTGTGCGCCGCTTCCATCAAGCCAAAGGAATCGGCAGTATGCACTTCATCCCGAATTGCATCCAGCTGATGGATCTGCATATTCTTGCCTTCCATCCACGGATAACGGGTAGGAATAGCGATCTCGACAATATCGGAACCCACTCGATTGAACATATCGACCAGTTCGAGCGAGAAGGAATAAGGCGCCTTATCGCCAGGAGACAACGGGATCAGTGCTCCCTCTTTGCGGCTGCGTAAAGCAGCGAAAACTTCATCCATTTTGTTTTGCATGGTTACTCCTCCACCACCACACAAACAACGCTGGAATCCCCTTTCGCAAATTCATTGATCGGTGCCACTGTTTCAACTCGCTTGATAGAGCCAGCTTCCCAGGCATGGACGATTTCGGGGCTGAGCACAAATTCCTTTTTGCCAACCGTCGTAACAGCGGTATAAGTCCCAAGGTAGCAATCTTCGCGCTGAGAATCCGCTTTGGGTTCATAAGAAGACAATTGCATTCCATTGCCCTTTGCACCAAGCAACCCAGCCAGGGTTAAACCAGAAACTGCGGGAGCAGCAAAAGCCAACTTCTTGCCGGCAAATTTCTTTTCAGCTGCAGCAATCATTTTCTTGGCAGCCAGAGAAGCGAAGAAACTGGTGATCGCCGGGAAAGGCGCCGGGCCAGAATGAGTATGAACTGGCATCCACATATACTTCATCGGATTGGCAATGTATTTCTGGAAAGAATACATGTCCGGGTCATCGAACAATTCGCGGCACTGAGCGGTATTGACTGCCGCCCCAGAATCCGACAGCAACTTAACCAACGCTTCGTTCGACCCGGTTTTGACATCCAGCCAGATGGAAAGAGACAGCCCCAATTTGTGGCAGAAATCAGAGATCAGTTTGGCTTCTTCGGCGTCATAAGCCCCTGCCACCACTTCGCGGGCGGTTTCCTTGGCCAGCAGAGCATATCCAGCAGCAATCTCGCGGCGAACGGGAGACTGCATTGAGAATACATGCTGCGACTGTGTGGAAGCGAAAGATTCAGCAGACACTTCTACCTCTGCCAACTCATCCACCTTCTTCGCAAACGAAGGATCCATTACCCACTTGCTGGCACTCGCAGTTAACTCATCGAGCGCAGGGGTCATTGGATCCGGCACAAAGAACCCACCCCACTTGCCAAAATAGGATTGCAACACCTTGCTTGATTCAGCCATTTCTACTTTTCCTTTCCTTTTCAATCTTGAGATTTTATAAACACTGATTGAGGAAGTCAGCCAATGCCTGCTGATCGTGAATGTCAAGGATTTTTTGCATCAGATCGGGTTTACTTAAAAGGCCCATCAGCTTTTTCAGCCAGGTTACCTGAAAAGCCGGCTCTTTCATTGCCAGCATGAAAACGATACGGACCTCGAGGATTTCATCCGGGTCGGCCATGTTGTGAAATTTGACCGGCTCAGGGAGCACACACACCACCATTGCGGAACGCAGCACATAAGCAGCATCGGTATGCGGAATCGCCGCAGCAATCTCGCCAATCGGTAATCCAGTTGGATACTCTTTTTCGCGTTTTAGAATTGCCTCAATGAAGCCTGTTTTCACCCAGCCACGATCGACCAGTTGCTGCCCCATCGTGCGAATTAATTCTTCGTTGGAATTTACCTTCAGGTCCAAAAACATCAGGTCTGATTCGATAACCGGATTATTTGAGTTTGCAATGTTATTCGGCGTCATTTCCACACTAATTTCTCCCGGAGTAAAATTCAAATTCCTGTTTGATCTTCTTAACATCTTTCTCGGTCAACAAAGGATTGACCGTGATCGATTTGATGTTGCGAGCACTTACTTGTGCTGAACTGATGATGGCATCCACCTCGTTCGGATCTACGTTGTTGATGTCGCGCAGCGAGATCACTTCTTTGATCTCGATCTCAGGCAACTCCACGCGCAGCCGCGATACCAGCATCCAGACTGTTACCCCGCCGCTGGGGCAAGCCACCACTACCCGAGGTACGGAAACCTTTTTCTTTACGTTCTTATTCAATTCAAGCGCCAGGGCCACGTACATGGTAATGTAGGCAATTTCATCCATTGGCAGCGGCGGACCCGCCTCATCCCACACTTCATCAATCGCCTTAGAAGTCGCCTGCCACAACAAGGGATAAGCCTTGCGGGTTTCTTCAGTGAGATTATTTTGGATAGGCAAGTCGAATTTCATGCGGATGACCACCCGCGAAAGATGGTCCGCCAGTTGCGAGACCACCATCGAATTGGTCAAATCAGAACCCAGATAGTCGCCAATTTTTTTGAACAGTTCAAGAGCAAGCTGTCGGGTCTTTTCTTGAGGATTGATGACGCTCTGAGTTTCATCAAGGTTGGTAAATGTGCCGCGAGCCGTCATCACTTCCAAAGTGAACTGAGCCAGTTCAGGTTCAGAAAAATGAATGCTTTTTTTCTCAAGCAGGCGGCAGATAATATCCTGCACCACCTTATATTCAGGGCGAGTCGAAAGATAATGAATTCGTTCATCTGAAATTTGAATGAAGTGTTTTTCTTTGATACGTTGATTGGCAATGACCCAATACAGCGTCAGGGTCAAATGATCGCCATCCGCAAACTTGGCATTCAGTTCATTTTCGATCAATGAAATGAAATTCCAGCCATCATTCAAGCCCCATTCCATCATGCGCGAAAGAATGTAATCAGAAGCCTGCGGCAGGTCATACCGGGGCTCTCCATCGCCCTTCACCTCCCACAATGCCAGCTTGATCAATTCCGCCTCGAGATCTGATTCATAGAACAACGAGATCAAAGCGTGGCGAATATCATTTTCGCGGCCTTGAATCACCACTCCGACTCGCGGGCGCCGTGAAAGAAAGATGTCTCGCTGGTTCAGCCAGTCTTCCACGCGATTCAGATCGTGAGTCATGGTCGACTTGGAAATTTGCAAACGGTAACGGATCTGACTTTCAGAAAACTGGTCAACCTGGCTAAGCAGATCAAAAAGGATCAACCGCTGTCGATCCTTTAATGTGTATAGTGTCTCTTTTTGAAAAGACTGGAATGCAGCAACAATCTGCTGTTTGGCCTCTGCCGGACAAACCAGCAACAGCCCAAATTTGGGTTTGCAATCAATTTCGACCTGATAACTCTTGAGCCAGCTATTGATTGCCGGAATATTCTGTCGAATCACCCGCGCGGAAACCCCAATGGAATTACCAATCACTTCCGCCGAAACTGGGCTGGATGCGTCGAGCAGATATTGGAGGATTGCCAATTGTCTCGAGTTAAGTATGTCCATGAGTCTTCTCACTTTCATTATAGAAATTAGATTTACTGGTGCTAATTGCTCCAGGCTAGCTTTGTAACAATCAGCAAAGGGCATTCTTACAATTTATGCTTTTGAGTACAAATTAGGGAACGTTTATCATTTAAACGTCTTATTTGATTGTAAATTGTTTTTCTTCACAAAAAAACGGGGGAATGAGAAAAAAGCGCTGATTTGACACAAGTTTTTTCTTCAGGTAGACTGGTAGAAACAACAATGACCATTCTTATCCGAAATAGATTACTGCCTTTCAGGAGGTTATACCGGAGAAAATAGATGCAAAAACAAAAAACTGATTATCTAAGCATTCTTGAAAACCAAATTAATATTTCGCGTGTTCCCTTTAGTGACCGTGGCTCTCGTTTACTGCTGATGCAGTATCCCCAAAAAAGTAGTCTCTACATCAAGCTCGCAGAAAGGCTTACCCAGCTTGACGCGAACAATGAGGCTTACTTGAAAAGATCTCCTTTTATTCACAATCTTGAATTGATCGCTCAGGATAGCCAGCCGCTAGAATTTTCTATCACGACTCGCCCGGATATTTTGAAACTGCATACTCGCATCGGAGATTACGAGATCGTTTTTCTGGATCAGCAGACAATCGCGCTGGGTTTGCCCTCCAATCAAACCTGCGGCATTCGTTTCCGCGCTTTTCCCCAATACTGGCACAATACAGAACACGGGGGAAAATTTCTCTCGATCCGCAACCTTTCCTACAACACTACCGGAACCATTGTCTCGAACCAGATTACCCCAGTCGAAGGCGGCTATGAGGTTGAATTTCTTATAAACAGTGGCGAAGACTGCACGCTTGCCATTGATATCTACCCGGCTGAACGCAGCGCAAGCTCTTTGCAGCCCTTCTCAGTGTTACGCAGCGAAGCAGAACAACGATGGCGTTCCTGGTTTGAACGTGTTCCCAAAGTAAAAGAAAAATATGTCCGCAAATATGCTTATGCCTGGTGGGTAATGGCCAATAACCTGGTCAGCCCACAGGGAAAACTGATCTATGAAGCGATGACCCCATCGAAACTGGGATATGTCGGATTGTGGCTCTGGGATAGCGCTTTGCACGCACTCGCCTATCGCTACGTTGATCCAGTTCTGGCTCGCAATCAAATTCGTTCCATGTTAGCTCACCAATTGCCCAATGGCATGGTCCCGGATGCTGTTTTCGATGACGGAATTGTTTCCACCATCGACCATCCCATATTTGGGGAAGTCACCAAACCCCCAATCCTAGCATGGGCAGCCATTAAACTGCACGAAGCTCACCCCGATCTCACTTTTCTCTCAGAAATTTACGTACCTCTGGTACGTTTGAATGCCTGGTGGCTTTCAATGAATGACGATGATGGTGATGGGCTGGCACAATATAACCATCCTTATTCCTCTGGTCTCGACAACAGCCCACTGTGGGATGAGGGAATGCCGGTCGAGTCACCTGATTTGAATACCTATCTTTGTATCCAAATGACCTCTCTGGCACAAATTGCAGAGGCACTAAATATGACCGACGAGGCTGCTATGTGGCGCCGCCGCGCCACAGCGCTGGCTGCTCAAATGATCAAACATTTTTGGGATGCTGAAGCCGGTTATTTTTGGGTACTGAAAGAACATCAACCCATCAAAACCATTACCCCCTTCAATCTCTATCCACTCTGGACAGGTCAATTACCAGCCGAGGTCAGCCAAAGGCTGCTCGAACATTTGAGAGACCCCAAACTGTTCTGGGGAAAGTTCATGCTGCCCACCGTGGCCAAAAACGATCCGCACTATGACCCTGAGTCAATGTGGCGCGGCCCCATTTGGGCAAACATCAATTATTTTTTTATCGAGGCGCTGCAAAATCTAGGCGAAAACCAGATGGCCAATGAATTGCGTGAACGTACACTCGAGTTGATTCAATCGCAAGAAGATATGTACGAGTATTACAACTCACAAACAGGAAAACCACCAGCCAGTGCTGTAAATCTCTTCGGCTGGACGGCAGCAATTTTCATCGATCTGGCCGTACAAGCCAGTCGGAAACACATTAGCCCGAAGAAAGTCGAGAATCATGAAGAATGAAAATGAAAAGGAACAAAATACCGATCAACCTTGTGGTGTAACAGACCCGCCGGCTTTACTCAATGGGCGGCCGCTAACGATTGTCTCCAATCGCGGGCCCATTGGCTTTTCTTGTAGCGAAGAGGGTGAATTACAGATTCAACGCAGCAGTGGGGGGTTGGTCACCGCGCTGCTTGGACTGGCGCAAAATATCAATGTGACCTGGATCGCCTCCGCGATCAACGATCTGGAAAATGAATACGGCCACGGTCAATACAGCTTAAATGAAAATGGCCGCGCCATCAACCTGGAACTGGTTCCCCTGGAGCCAGATGTTTATGAGGGATTTTATAACGTTATTTCTAATCCTTTACTCTGGTTTCTCCAACACTCGATGTGGGATGTGGTGAATAGCCCAACCATCACCCGTGCCACCTGGCAGGCCTGGCAGAATGGATATGTGGTAGCCAATCAAAGATTTGCTGAAGCAGTCGCTCACAACGTGCGTTCCACCCCAGGACGTTCAATCGTGATGGTACAAGATTATCATCTGTATCTGTTACCCAGAATGCTGCGAAAAATTCTCCATCTTAACCGGAAGAATGATCAATTGTCCCTGACCCACTTTGTTCACATTCCCTGGCCGGGAGCCGAAGAATTGCGCATTCTTCCTCCAGAAATGCGGCTATCCATTTTAGAGGGGATGACCGCAGTCGATGTACTGGGGTTCCAGACCTACGAAGATAGTATTAACTTTCTACAAGCCGTAATTGCCAATTTACCCGGGGCCTCAGTAAGCTATAAAAATCGACGCATCTGGTATCGTAACCGCGCCACAATTGTGCGAGATTTTCCCATTTCTATTGATGTGGCTGCTCTGAAAGAGCGCGCCCTTACAGAAGAAGTAAAGCAACAAAGAGAAGCTCTCGAACAAAGTACCCAAGAAATGCAAGTGATCCTGCGCGTGGATCGTACCGAGCCCAGTAAGAATATTGTGCGCGGGTTTGAAGCTCTCGCAGAAATGCTGGAAACTTATCCTGAACATATTGGGAAAGTAAAGTTCATTGCTCTTCTCGTCCCTTCGCGTCTGGATGTCGATGAATATCGGGATTACCACGATAAATTAATGGCCGCAGCCGGATGGGTAAATTCCAAATTCGGTACCAGCGATTGGGAGCCCATTCGCATCATCCTGGGGGATAACTATGACCGTGCCATTGCCGGGCTGCAGCTCTACGACGTATTACTGGTCAACTCCATTGCAGATGGCATGAATCTGGTGGCGAAAGAAGGTCCCATCGTCAATCAAAAGAATGGCGTGCTGGTACTCTCAGAGCGAACCGGGGTGTCTCAGCAACTAAGTGAAGGGGCACTGACTATTTCGCCCTGTGATATCGTCGATACTGCCAACGCATTACACCAAGCGTTGGTCATGCCCGAAGAAGACCGGGCACGCCGAGCTCGAATTTTACGAACTCAGGTCGAACAGAACGATATCAATGCCTGGTTCTGTGATCAAATCAATGAAATTACTCGACTCGGGTATTAATCAATTTTAACTCTCAAGACTTTCAGGAGAGCAAATAGAAAGAATTCTGATGAAAACAGCCTTTCTCCATTATTCCGTTCCCCCAGTAATCGGGGGAGTGGAATCGGTCATCAAAGCGCAAGTAAACCAGTTCATTCAGGCGAAACTGCCCGTTAAAGTCATCACTGGACAGGGAGCCGCCAGCAGTCTGCCAACCAAAGCAGAATTCGTACAGATCGACCTTCTCAGTTCTCAGCAGCCTGAAATTGCTGCCGTTACCGCACAATTAAATGATGGCATTCTGCCTGCCACCTTTGAAGATCTGGTGAATCAAATTCAGGTTCAACTGCGTCCAGTACTAGAAGACGTTCACACCGTAATCATCCACAATGTGCTTACCAAACATTTCAATCTGCCTTTGACAGCAGCTTTGTGCCGAATGATCACCAGCGGAGAAATCAAAAATGCTCTTGCCTGGTGCCATGACCTTTCCTGGACCAGCGCCCATTCCCAAAACAAAGTCTATCCAAAGTACCCATGGACACTGCTGAAACAACCGCTTAAAAACACAACCTACATCGCCATTTCAGAAAAAAGGCAACAAGAAATTGCCAGCAGCTTTGGATTACCCTTGAAAAATATCCCGGTAATCCACAACGGGGTCAATCCCCAAACTTTATTTGGGTTATCCACAGAAGTGATAGAGCTAATCAGTCGGCTGGAACTCTTTAGCGCCGATCTATTGATGCTGATGCCCGTGCGCGTGACGCAGGCCAAGAATATCGAACTGGCTCTTTCATTGACAAAAGCACTATGCAAACAAGGGTGTCGAGTAAAAACAATCGTGACCGGTCCACCAGATCCCCACGATGCCCGAAGCATGGAGTATTATGCCAAATTGCTGGTGTTACGCAAAAAGCTTAATCTGGAAAAACATTTCTACTTCATTTACGGTTCCGGGCAAGATCGTCAAACAGGATACGTGATTAACCAGAACATGGTCGCGCAGCTCTATCGAATTGCCGACGTTCTATTCATGCCCTCTCATCGCGAAGGATTTGGCATGCCCATTTTGGAAGCCGGGTTACTGGGAAAGCCGATCATTGCAACCAATGTTCCTGCTATCCAAGATTTGCATCTGAAAGAACCCCTGCTCTTTGAACCAAATAGTGTACCAGAACAACTTGCAATTACGATCTTAAACTGGCTGAAAGAAAAGCCTGAGATCCAATTACGCAAAAAGATGCGTCAGGAATTCACCTGGCAATCTATCTTCGACAAAGAAATCCGCCCATTACTATAGATCATGAATACTCAACAAACGACCTTCATGGAATTCTTAAATAGACAAGCCTGTCTGCGCTTCTTTTTTGATTATGATGGCACTCTGGCAAATTTCGCGCCCAGCCCAGATATTCTCCTCCCCAACCTGCAGCTCATTACGCTGCTCAGTGAATTAACAAATTCAACGGGGATCCTCACCAGCATAATTAGTGGACGTCGGCTGGCAGATTTGCAAAAACTGCTTCCGGTTCCAGGTATGCTTCTAGCAGGGACTTATGGCATCGAAGCCCAGCTTGCCAATGGAGAATTATTCCAGCGGCTTTCTTACGAGAAAATTCGTCCAGAAATCAAAAAAATAATTCCGCTGTGGGAAAAACTAATCCAAGGACGCACCGATGCGCTTTTGGAAGATAAGGGTTGGGCCATTGCCCTTCATGGAAGTCGCACTTCAGCAAATGTTACAGCCGAAGTCATCGGCCCCGCTCGAGAGATTATCCAGAACCTTGAATTGCCCAATGACCTGCATATTGTTGGGGATGAATTCTTTCTGGAACTCTTGCCCACCCAGGCACAAAAAGCGGCCACGGTTAAGTGGGTACTGAATACATTCACTCCCAACGGATGCCTCCCCATTTACTTTGGAGATGACAAAAATGATGAGGAAGCTTTTCTTCCTGTTCTCAAAGCCGGGGGGTATGCATTTCGCATCTCTGCCAAGCAAATTCGCTCACAAGCGCAATACCAACTCACCTCCCCAGCAGAAGTTCTCGAATGGATCCAAAGGTTTCTCCAAATACGCCAGCATTCTGTTTAACCTGTTAAATGGGCGAATCCCCTTCACTCGCCCAGAAATAGTTTTCCGTAATTCAGTGAGTTTGTAACTCAGATGCCGCGATCAAGAAAACTAAAATGCTTGCCGCGATTGCCATCACTGGCCGTAAAAGAACCAACCGCCACCCGGCGCAAAAACTCATCGTTATTCTGCCAGGTCCCCAACGGTTCAAAAAAAGCCCGGCACTTTGCATAAATATAGGCTTCATCATCCAGATCAGCGCCCACCACAGAGATTTGCATCGGTACAGAATCTGAAACCATGCGATGGAATTCATTGCGCTGCTGCTGTAGGATCGATCGCACCAGCGCCTGTTGATCCCCCGGGAAGCGCAGCGGATGTTCCAGCATTACCACCAGCCCCAAAACTTTAATCGGCGCAACAGCAGGAACCGAAGGCACGTTCACCGCTGGAATCGGCTGAGGTTTGGGCTCTGGCAGCACTCGATAAAGCAATTCCAACAGGCCATAAAGTACCACCGCTCCACCGCAAAAAAGGAAACCCGCTTTGGCTTTTTCAACGGAATGAGAGAATAAATTGATAATCGCCCCCAACAGACATAATCCCCCCAGGATAAGGGCATAAAACTTTATTTTATCGATGAATTCTTTGATTTTCTGTATCATGCCATTTCCCTTCATTGAATCCAAAATAAGATTGAAAACTTCAACTCATTTTAATGGCGAGGAGAATGACATGGGTGTGCCGACTGCACACATTGCCGCAAATTTACAGTTTCTTTACTGGAAAACAATCGCAAATTTCGCCTTGCCAGAAATCTCATCAGTAGCAGAGCGCATATCTTCACTGACTTCCAAAGTTTCCAACCGATCCATTCCAAGTAAAGGGGAAAAATCACGTACCGCTGTCTGCGATAAAGCAATGGTTTCAAGAGAGGTAAGCGTCTGGATATCCTTCAGCGATTGAATGGATCCCCGGCGCAGATACAACGACTGCACAGAGTTCAGCCCGCTGAATGCCGCCGCGGATTCAATGGGAGTCATGCCAATATCCAGCATGTTTAAATGACGACAGGCACTTAACTTTGTCAGATCGGTTACCTGGGTATCAAACAAAATCAGCGCCGATAGGCGTTCCAACGCCGAAAATGAAGAAACGTCTGCAATCGGGTTATGCCGTAAATCGATGTATTCCAGATCTGCAAGCCTGGCAAGAGGGGTCACATCTTCAATATTTTGGTACACCAGTGAAATGTGTTTCAAATTGGGCATCTTTTCAAGATCAGCCAGTGAAACGATTTCTCCACGAAGGATCGTGCCATCGTTGGTAACGAAACTGTTGCCATACTGCTGAAACTCGTCCTCTGTTTTAGCGGCATGATTCCCGAAAATAAGAAGCTCTTGAACTGACGCCAATTCTTGCTCAGTAATCGGCTCACTTGCATCCAACCCCAGCGAAGCCCGTACAGCACTTTCGATCATAGGTTCCTGAAAATGAACCCCGGTCAACGCCGTCCAAAGGGTCTGAACGGGTTTGACCAGCGCAAAAATAGCGACCAGCGTCAGAAGCAAAGAAGCAAACGAAACCAGCAACCCTGTACGCAAAGTCTTTCCCGTTAATGCGTCTTTCGCCTGCCGGGCTGATTGATAACGCGCCTCTGGTGAAAAAGCCGTGCATTTTTCCACCACTCGGGCAAGATGATGGTTTTGGATCTGTTTGGGACCTTCTTTAAGATCAACTGTTCCGGTAAACATCCAGCACATCAAAACGCCCAGAGAAAAAATATCCGTACGGGGATCCGTTTGGGCAAAGCCATATTGTTCAGGAGCAGCATAATAACGAGTGCCAAAGCACAGCGTATCCGCCTGTTCGTCTGCCTTAAAACGTCGGGAACTGCCAAAATCGATGAGGGTGACCTGCCCGGAATCGTCAAGGATCACATTCTGCGGTTTGATGTCACGGTGAATCACCGGAGGATTTTGCTGATGCAAATAGGTCAAAATGTCACAAAGCTGGCAGATGATGTCAATCACCTGTGCCTGAGAAAACGCCTGTTCCAGGGCAAATTCAGACAAGGGACGCCCCGGCGCATAAGTACGCACCACGCACAACATCTGGTCATTCTGAAATTCGCCCACCAGAGCAGGAATCCCCTTGTGGTGAACGCCACGCATGACTTCATTCTCAGTTCCTTCTGGCAAGCGGGCAAGATCCAGATAAACCTTCGCGACCAAATCAACGCGGGTATGCCGGTCTTTAACCAGGAACGTCTCGCCGAAATCGTTATGGGCAAGGCATTCGATCATTTCATACTGCTGCAGAAACTCCTCAGGGTATCCCGGGTTCTGATATTCGGCCAAGAATTCTGCGACTACATTCGATCCCAAAGCTACTCGCCCCCCAAAATCGTCAATCCCAGCCCTTCCAGCAAGCTTTGCGTCTCAAAAATGTCCTTTTCATGGCTCAAACAAAAAATAATCGCAGAATCACGCTCGGCTTTGGGGTAAAGTGCATTTTTGTGAGCGATTTTAAGCAAATCCTGACAGCCTTCAAAGCCCAGCCTGAAGCCAATCGCCAGCTGAATTACCTTATCGCGAGAAGGTTTTCGGCGGCCATTGAATAATTGATGTCCATAGGTTCTTTCAATCCCTGCCTTTTTGATTACCTGTTCTGGGATCATTTCCAGTTCATCACACAGTTTCTTGAGGTAATCCCGTAGCTTGGGCATTCCCAAGGCACCAGCATTTTTCTGGGTGTATTCCTTATAATCTGTAGCCTTGGTCAGCTCATTGATCAGGAATGTTGTGCTCTTTACTTCAGCCGTTCTTTCGTTCATTTCTCTCTCCGATTCAAATAACCAGTGAAAGTGAATTCAAGTAAGCCTGTCGTTAATCGCAAAAAGCGCAATCAACTCATTAATTTTGTCTACGGATAAATGGATAAGTTAATAATAATTGCAAAAAGCGCGAATCACAAGCGAAACAAGAGAATTTTTATGAAAAATATAGCCCGTCCAACAAAATTACCCTTCAACGATCCTGATCGTTCTTTTCACAGCCGCAATTGGGAGCGCCGGAGTAGCGCTGACATTGATTGCAAGGGAAAGTAAATGGGAGGCCAAACCACTCTGGATCGCGGGAATCTTGCCAATCGCTTGCCGGATCTGATCTGAAAATCTGGTCGGAAGCTGCCCCACCGTGAAAATCTCTATCAACAATCTCTGTAATGCCCCCTGCCGCGAAATCTGCGCCGAAAAGTTATCGACGGCGGTTATCTTGAAAAGCGCATCATCCAGATCAGCAATGGTGAAGAAGGAGTCCCCCACGAAAACACGGCCAGAACGCCGATAACGCACAGGCTCGAGCCGCTTCAAAACTGTCCCGCACGCACAGCGGCCCGGCAGAAAACGGCTGATATCCCCAGTGCGATAACGCAGCAGCGGCATCCCGGTACGCGTCAAAGTTGTGAAGGCCACTTCGCCGTATTCCCCCTCTGGCACAGGGTGACCAGAACCAGGGTCAATGATTTCAAACAACATATCTGCTTCACGCAAGTGGTAACCGTTATGAGCCTGACATTCCACTCCACCGCCCAACCCCATCTCGGTCATGCCATAATGGTTATACACTTGGCAATGCCAGCCGGTTTCAATTGCACGCGCAATCGGATCTGGTACATGATCTGTCGAAAGCAGCACGCTTTTAATCTGTAGAGGCCGGCTGCGTCGCACCAATCCCAGCACCTGCAGAGGAATCCCGACCACCCCATCAACGTGCTCTGACTCGAGTAAAGCCAGAGTTTGTGCATAATCGCGCACAATGCCCTGGCGTAATGGATATGCCCCTCCCCGTTCCAGTGCCGTCGCCAACAAATCACCTACACTGCCTTCGCGCTCACAGGGCAAGAGGATCAGTACCCGGTCACCAGGCGCGGTGAAAGTAGACATCCCGACCTCAAAGAAATCGAGAGTTAATTGTTGATCTGACTCAGTAAAGTAGATGCGCTTGGGGGCCCCTGTCGTTCCGGAAGTATCCAGGGTCACCACCCGATTGATCTCATCCTGCGAAGTGCATAGAAATTGCAGCCCCTGTTCGCAAAGATCCTCAGCGGTGGTGAACGGAAATTGCGCCCAGTCAGCCAGGCTGCCAATCTGCGCTGGCATTCCCTGAAAACGACTCTGATAAAAAACGCTCTTTTGATTCACCTGAGCAAGCAAGTCATTCAGCCTGGCAAGCTGATACACCTCCAGAGCGGCACGATCAAGCCCTCCCTCGTGCCCAATCTTGCGACTAATCCAATCCTCTAGAGGCGTAATCAGCATCATTCCCTGGCTCAAGAGAAAATCTTGGCCTTCGCGGTATCGCACATCATGCTCACGCGTTCCACCCCAGCCAGTTGACGTTGCGAAGCACCCTGACTAACGCTGTTCAACAGCGCCACCCGATCTGTAATCACGGAACCAGCTAACACATCCACGCCCAAGTCAAAGAGAACCGGGCTCAAGGGAGTGGTCGGCCCAATCATGACCACCAGAGCATGCGGCGGGAAGAGTTTTGCCAGATCGTCGAACGTGCCATTAAGCAAAGTCGTTGCGGTCAGGCCAATGATATCCGCCTGCGGAATCAACTCAGCCGCTTTCTCAGCCGGTTCATCCCCAGGTTTGGGATCCAGCTCCAGCACCCAGGTCTGTGCAGAAACCTTACGCAGCGGCCCGGTAAAAGGGAAATGCCCCACCGTAACGATCTTCTTCCCCTTGCCGGCCTGCAGTAATACTTCACGTGCGTTCATTTCCACATAAGACTCAGAGCACACCGGGATCAGAGAATTCAGCGTGGCCAGCCCAATGCTCACCTCAAGAGGGTTTGTCGACCGAATAAAAGAAACCAGTTCTTTGGCAGACTTTTCATGGGCATGCCCAATCCAATCTAGATGTTCAGCCTCACAGCACGAAGCGCCACTCATCGTAGCAGCCAGGCCCACTTCCAGACTTTGAACAGCGGTGTAATAAAGCCCAACCCGCACATCGATTACCGGGTCAGGAACGGCACAAAAATCAATCGATTGGAGAATCTGATCCAGAGCTAAAATAGTACACCTCCAAAATTAAGTTTTTAATCGTGCTGCAAAAGCATTATACATTTAGCTGGGTTATAATAGACAAAGAATAATAGAGTGATAAGAAAAAGTTTGCTAGTCTGAACATAAGCTATTTTGTGAAGAAAGTGCTCACCGTGAATTCTCAGGCGAAAAGTGGCTCTTTCGAAAAGATTGTAACCGGTCTTTGTCGTTGAGGTATAAGCGAACGGCAACCCTGTCTAAACCGATTCTGGTAAATCAAACCAAGGACCATTGCTTATGATCATTCCCGACGAAACAGATCCTTGCTGGATCAAAGCAATTTCTGGTGAAGACTCTCCTAAATACGAACTCCTGGCAACCAAGATCATCTTGGGACGTTTGAATTTAATTTATGAAATGGATCCTTCTCCTGAAACTGCGCAAAAGTGCGTATCCGAATTACGCTCATTTTTTATCTGGAATAAAGACCTTCCCAAAGCCCAGACAGATTTGGAGAAAATCTTAGGCAAGGCGGTGAATCATTGAAACAGGTACTTTTTGAGAAAGAAGATGTCATCAAAATGATCTCAGCCGGGAAGCGATTGGTCCTGGCTGGAGATGAAAAAAATTTGCTTGACCTGCCCGCCGGTCAATGGATTGGGGGAACCATCCCCTTCTTTATGGGTGAAAATGGCGGTATCTATACTACTGAAAAGATCTTCGTGACCGAGATTCCTGACTATGTCAAAAATGCTACCGTCAAAGTTTATGATGAAAACAATGTCAGTCAGGTCTACAACGAAGCTCCTCGTCATGGGTTCAGCATTATCATCATCCCGGCCTGGAGTGCCACCCATCAGACCTTTGCCCTGAATGCACCAGATTTTCCGGGCTTTGCCAATCGTCCCTTAATTGGCTGGATTGCGGGAACGGCGATCGAAAATGGGCAAAAACCCAAAATCTTTGATGGCACACGCAGCCTTCCTCTGGAGAACGGCGCCGTGGTCATGCATGTAGATCTGCCTGCCAATAAAACAGCTGAAATCGACATCATCAACATCTTCGAGCAGGGGAAAGGTGACACTATCACCTTCCCTGAGAACGGCTTCAGCGTCACGACTGCCTGCATTAACGGACAGCCGCAAAATTTTGCGGAATACCTGCACGAGAAATCCATTGATACCCGGCTTTTGCTGATCACCGACCTTTACGGTGCCAAAATCAACATCAGCTTCAAGAACATCGACTTCGAAAAGAAACAGGTCAATTTTTACGCTCCGGTCTTTGCCGGCTATCGTTACAAAATCGCCAGCCCAGTCGAAGATTATTTTGGCAGTTTTCTGAATCTGGTTCCCCAAGATTCCGGAGAAAGAGCATTCTTCGCCTGCAACTGTATTTTAAACTTCCTCTACGCTGGTCTGGAAGGAAGAAAATTCGGCAACTTCACCGGCCCCATTACTTTTGGCGAAATCGCTTACCAATTATTGAATCAGACTCTGGTCTACTTAACCATCGAAGACGTCTGACCCGTTTATTTGTAGGATCGCTCATACCGAGTAAGTGGAAAATATGCGCAAGCCAACCGAACCGGAACGAACAGAATCCATTCTCTGCCCTATCGATCAGTTCAATAATTCCTGTGACCCTGTCTCCTGCTTTACTCAACGTCACGCCAATGAAATCGAAACCTTGCTGAGCATTCAACAGGCGATTACCAGCCAGTTGAACCTGAATGATGTCTTGCAAATGATCGCGGATGAAGCACGTCGTTTAACCTCAGCAAAAATCAGCTTTCTCTACGTGCTTGATGATGATTTTCTCTCTCTAGCCGCAGTTTCTGGGGTCAAAAGGGACGACAAACTACATAACCTGCGCGTTCCGGTTGCTCAATCCATTGCGGGGGAATCGATCCTGACGCATCGGTCGATCATGATCGATGATGTCGAAGAAAATGACGCCCGCATTTACAAAGAAGCCATCAAGCCTTTTGGAAAGATCAGTTGTTACCTGACCGTCCCCTTGATCTACCGCGACCATTCAATTGGAGTCATTGCGGTTGCCGACCAATGCAACACGCAGCTTGGAGATGACAGTTTGCGCATCCTGAGCATGCTGGCCCCCAGCGCTGTGATCGGCATCGAAAATGCACGCATGTACCAGGAACAGCAAGAAAGACGCATCGAGGCCGAAAGTCGGCATCAAATGTCAGAAAGCATGCGCGTCATGCTGGCCATTCTGAATTCCAATCGTTCCCTGCCTGATATTCTCAAATACATCGTCACGCACGTTAGCAGCCGTCTGCTTGAATGCCAGGGTACGGCCATTTTTACGGTACAACCAAAAGACCACTCCCTGATCATCCAGGCCGCGCATGGTCTGCCTTTTGATCTGGTAGATGCTCAATTCCTGCCCGGCTACGATACCGCGAAAAAAGTGGTGCGCACTGGGTTGCCCATGACGGTCACCTCCGCCCATACCGGTGGAGCAGATGATGATGCCAATTTTGATGCCATTTCAGTCGAATGGGCCATGGTCAATCAAATGATCGTCAATTACCAATCCTGGATGGCGGTTCCCCTGGTGATTAAGGGAGAAACTTATGGCGCTATTTTGATGTATTACAGCGACCCCCATGAGTTCACCAGTGAAGAAATCAACCTGGCTTTGATGTTCAGCGATCAGGTAGCCCTGGCCATCGAAAACGCCCGTCTGCGCTCCGAAGCTGAAAAGGCTGCTGTCATTGCAGAACGAAACCGACTGGCCCGGGAGCTGCACGACGCCGTCAGCCAAACCCTGTTTTCGGCCAATATCATCGCCGAAGTACTTCCGCGCCTGTGGGATCGCAATCAGCCTGAAGCGCGCAAGCGCCTGCTTGAACTGCAGCAATTAACCCACGGCGCGCTGGCCGAAATGCGCACCCTGCTCTATGAATTACGTCCCTCTGTCTTCAAAGAGGCTAAACTGGGTGAACTGCTCAAACAACTCATCCAGGGCATCTCGGTGCGCGCTCAAATTCCGATTGATCTCGTCGTGGAAGGAGATGGTCTTCTCCCGGCTGAAGTGCAGATCGTTTTCTATCGCATCACCCAGGAAGCGCTGAATAATGTTATCAAGCATGCCAACCCCAATCACGTCGAAGTCAAGTTGCAGTATTACCCAGAAAGCGTTTCTCTCACCATCCGTGATGATGGCTGCGGTTTTGATCCGGAACAGGTCTCACCAGAACATTTTGGCTTGAGTATTATGCAAGAAAGGGCCACCACCATCAACGCAAAATTAAAACTATCCTCCCAACCCGGTAAAGGGACGCAAGTTATGGTAACATGGATTCAAGCACCCCTAAAGGAGAAAGTATGACATCCAGTGGCCCGATTCATGTGATGGTAGTCGATGATCATGCTGTAGTTAGAAGCGGCATGGAAGCCTTTCTCGACTCTTACGAAGATCTGGAAATGACCGGGTATGCGCGTACCGGTGAAGAAGCCATTGAGAAATGCATCGAGCTAAAGCCTGATGTCGTATTAATGGATTTGTTGATGCCGGGGATGGATGGAGCGGCTGCGACCAAAGTACTGCGGCAAAAATGTCCCAAAACTCAGGTCATTGTGCTGACGAGTTCCAAGGAAGCAACCATGATCCAGAAGGCCATTCAGGCTGGCGCTATTGGATATCTGCTGAAAGACGTACAGGCGGATGAAATTGCCGAAGCCATCCGTCTGGCCCATTCAGGGAAGTCCATCCTGTCGCCCGAAGCAGCGCAGGCTTTGATACGTGCCTCCAGCCAGCCTAACCCACTGGGATATGACCTGAGTGACCGAGAACGTGAAGTACTGGCACTAATGGTGAAGGGGCTAAACAATACCGAGATCGCTGCCAAGCTGATCGTTTCACTTTCCACGGTGAAACACCACGTCAGTCACATCCTCTCAAAGCTGGACGCGACCAATCGAGCAGAAGCGGTAGCGCTGGCAGTACAGCACCGCCTTATCAACTAACCCATTACGTGTTCAGAAATTGCGACTGCGGGCGATAAAGAGAAAGCCCAAGCTGATTCGTCAGATTGTAGGCACAGAACGGAATCAGCTTTCCTTCACGGCTAACGTGAATGATATAGCACTCCCGCAAACGTTCAAGATCCAGATTCCAGGCATCTTGAAAGGCCATTCCCGAAATACTAAATGAATAAGTGTTAACGCGCTCCAGAAAGTCATCCCAACTGCCCAAAATCTGCTTAGGCTCTGAGGTGACCGGCGGTCTGGCAACTGTCCAATGCTTGGCGGTCACCAGACGAGACTTGCGCGAACCATCCTGAATTGGGGTGGAGGTCGAGCAGCAGCTACTCGTTTCACGCCGGGTCAAAGGGCGCAGCTCACCCTCCGGCATAAGGACGAAATTGGCATGAAAAGAGCAATGAGCATTTTCTCCCCCCGGCGGCAAGAAAGATTCGCGCTGAATCCGCCCCTGAGTTTGTTCTGTGATCGCTCGAATCACCTCAGGCAATGTAATGCGTTCAGCGTCTGAAGGAGCTTGTGGGTAGCGGCCAAAATAGCTGACCGGCTGAAAATGCACTCCGCGTACCGTTGGGGCGTGAGCCAATGCCAGATCGATGATGCGGCCGATTTCATCCGTGTTGATCCCTGGCACCAATGTTGGCACCAAAACTACTCCTATCCCCAAATCGGCACAGTTCCGAATCGCCTGCATCTTTTGTGCAAAGATTGCCCGGCCGCGCATACGCGAATAAATTTCATCATTTGTTCCATCAAATTGTAGGTAGACGGTACAAAGACCTGCATCTTTCATCTTCGCCAGATAAGCCACGTCGCGCGAAATGCGCAGTCCATTGGTATTCAATTGAAAAAAAGTGAAGCCCAGGCTTCTCCCTAATGTGATGATCTCAGGGAGGTCATCACTCATGCACGGTTCCCCACCTGAGAGTTGAATGTTGAATGGGCCGCCAGCCTGCAGCAAACGCCTGTACCATCCCTCTATTTTTTTCAGCGAGGGTTCACTTGAAGAATCTTTCTTGCCGGCACTGGCAAAACAAAATTTGCATTTCAGATCACAGCGTTCGGTGACATCAAAAAGAACGCAGCAAGGTTCCTGACGATGATCGGCACAAAGTCCGCAATCAAACGGGCAACCCTTGTCGATCGAAGTAAAAGGCTGTTGAGGGAAAACAGGTACTTTGGGCCTGGCCCACTCAGTAAAACCGGGGGTTCCACGCCAGATCACGGTGCGGTAAAACCCATGCTGTGGGCATTCTTTTTCGAGATAAACATCTTCTCCATACCGGACGCGATTTGCCGGTAAACGTTTCAGACAAACCGGGCATACACTCTCCGTGGATGAAAGCAAAGTCCCCTCGGCAAAAATATCTTGATTTATCATTCCAGTCACTTCTATTTTAGGATTCCCCTAACGATCACTTGCAGAAAGGTCAAAGCCATTTTCAACCAGTAATTCCTTGGCGCGCTGATAAGTTGCCGCGATCAAATTTGGACAAATTTCGGCTACCTTCTTCCGATCTTGCCCCACCAGGTTCTCGCAGTGGATTCCTCCGCAAGGCACACCATATTCCTGCTTAAACCACTTGAGCAGATCTTCGATCATAAACATCAGCCGTGGCTCGTCCTCTTCTTCGGGAAGACCACGGCCAGCATAAAGCCCCAGCATGCAAACCGCACCGGTCAGGGCCCCACAGACATCACCGGTATACCCCAGGCCTCCTGCCAGCCCCTGCATTGCCCGAATCAGATCGGGGTTCTCCTTCCCCTGCATCTCCAGAGCCATTTTCAGTATGACTTGGCTGCAGGAAAAACCCTGCGCCTTAAATTCCATCATTTGTTCGAGGTCATCCATAATAAGACTCCTTTAATGACGAGTTCTGTCGTCTCATTTGCCATTCCTCTTCTTTTTCTGCGCAACGCACAAAAAATAACTGATCTTCGCTCGAGAAACCGCCAGCACCAGATCAAAGGGATCCAGCGATAAGTTCTCCGGGTTGATCAGTGTATTCAAATCGGCTCCAGCACAAAAAGCGGAAAGTGCTTCTGCATGATCTTCCCAAACCGCCAGAGAGAAACCAGATCGCTGCAGTATGTCCCAGAGTTCTTTTTGTGCGAAGGCATTTGCCAGACAGCTATTGGGAACCAATCTGCGAATTTCTGATAACTGGTCAGGGACGCGCGCATAAAGGTCCGTCAAGATCAGCACACCCGTTTGCTGAAGAACGCGATGAATTTCTATCAGTACCCCAGACAAATCCTGAAACACGGATAAACTGCATTCACAAATCACCGCTTCTAAAGAAGAAGTTTGAATCGGCAAATGCAGGGCATCCCCCTGTATGCCCGGAAATGTCCGCGAGTTTGCAAGTTCTGGCTGGAGCAAAGTTCGTGAAAAATCCAGCCCGAAAGCCGGGTATCCCAGACCACGCAAATAGCGAACTGTTCGACCCGTTCCACAGCCCAGATCCAAAACATGATCTCCTGGGCCAAGCGAGCCAAGTTCTACCGCGCGTCGGGTCAATTCACTCCCGCCCGGATGAAGAGTTCCCCCCATCATCGGGCTGCAGGTTGTTTTCTCATAGAGACTCACCGATGCAGGCGGCATCTGCGCTGTCGTCACAGGCTGCTCCTATTTATCTTCCACTGCTCTTTCGACTTCAGCCATCTTCCCAAGTGCCAGATCTTCAGGTACCAGCACCAATCCACACTTGGGGCAGCGCAGAAGATCTACCGGGTAAGAATTCCCCAGGTAAGATACCATCACCTTTCCCGGTTCAAGTGGAACATGACATTTCGAGCAGGTCCAGTGGCCCTGAGCAATGGCTTGAACTACTTCGCTCATGATCTGCCTCCTTCGAGAAGTTCCATGCGATGACTATAGGCATTGTGAATCACGTAGTGATCCTCCTCGACTGAGTAATCTACCCAGTAGGTCACCCGAGTGGGTTTGTAATGTGCCAGGAAATGACCATTCTCCTGCTGCAAAAATTTACTCTGGGTACGTTCAGCATATTCGATCACTTTTTGGAGATCCTCGGTCAAGATCAAGCGATCTTCAAGAAGTTGCTTTACCTCATCAGAAAAAACCAATTGAATCGACTCATAATTTTCGTGGTCAGGCATCGTTTCACTCCAGATTTCTTTGAGCATCTGCTCTTTGAGACGGGCACGATTCTCATGCCGCTGCGAGAACCCTGGCCCCTTACGTTCGGCACGGGTACGCAAATCACTGGCATAGAAAAGATCCAGCAAATGCAAAGTGGATTTGCCATGATTGGCAAAGAAATCGCGGCACATGGAACAATAAGTCAAATAATCATTGGCGCTCTCATGAATCCGCCGCTCAATGATCTGCTGCGATAACGGAGGGTTCGCCAACCAGGTTTGCCCGCCGAAACTGCAGCAAGTCGTCTTTTCGCGATTGAGCGGTAATTCTTCAATACGATAACCCATTTTTTGTGCCAGACTGCGTACGCTCGTATGAATTTGTGATTCATAGCGGGTAGAACATGGGTCATGAATGGAAACAACCCCACCTTTTTTAGAAACCGCCCCTTCCGGCAATCCATATTGATCAAAGATCTCCCACAATGACACAATGGGTAAATCAGGCAAATTGTTCTTGAACACCTGATAGCAGCTGGAACAGGCCAGAACTACCTTCGGTTTACCCAATTCTGCATAGTGAGCCTTGAATTCCTCCAGCGCTGCCTGGAATATCTCTCGCTCGCCGGCCCAATCTGCCGGTGCCCCGCAGCAGCCCAGCATCAAACCTACCTGTGGCAAATGGTCCTCTAAATAAGCATATACCTGCTTCACCTGCTCCGGGGCCGAAGCACTGAGCTGGCAGCCCGGGAAGAAAACATATTGGCTTGAATCCGTGCCCGGCTGATTACGGGTCAATGAAAAATGCGGACTGTTGCTAAATGCCATGTCGCGCAAGGCAAAGTCGTGCGCTGAGGGAGGCATGTGGCCCTGTTCCACCATCGTCTGGCGGGCTTCCTTACACAACGCGCCCATATCCAGGTGCGTGGGGCAAACCTCTTTGCATTGGCCGCACAAACTGCACGAATTGATCATTTTATTGAACAATCGTGTCCCCATCACAATCGAGAGGTTGTTATAGATCTGTCTGACGTATTTCTTCGGATAGCCGCCGTAGAAGGAGAGATACTCGCAATCCTTAACGCATTCCATACACTCACATTGCAAGCAGCGGGCAGCCTCACTTTTTGCCTCCTCTGCCGTGTACCCCTTGCCGCGCATGTGAGTTACTGGCTGCCGCGATTCCCCAGCCATGTTCGTGTACAGACAGCTCTCATAAGGCCCTTCATTGACCCGGGATGCCGTCAACGAAACCTTTTGGATCGAGCGATCCATAGAAACCGCGGCGATGCGGCCATCTGACATAGCCGTAATGAAAGGCAACTCTTTTTGACTGCCAACCTCACTACCAGCAAAAACCCCAGGCAAAGCAGTGCTGCGCGTCACCGGATCGATGGCACCCAGTACAGATTCGCGGCCCGCCCCGACCGCCACATAGACCGCATCGAACTCGTGCTGCAACTGTCCCAGAGTGATCCGGTTGGAATCCGCATTAAAGCTAACCGCTGTATTAAGATGCACCTCAATGCCCAGCTGCAGCAAAGCTTCGATCTCTTTTTCCAACACAGCATGAGGTAAACAGTCCTCAGCAAACGAGCGCAGCCTTCCCCCGAGTACGCCAGATGCTTCATAGATCACAACCGTATAGCGTTTGTGAGCCAGATCGTAAGCCGCAGTCAGCC
The DNA here is from genome assembly GCA_012797695.1 of Anaerolineaceae bacterium. Lineage (GTDB taxonomy): Bacteria > Chloroflexota > Anaerolineae > Anaerolineales > Anaerolineaceae > UBA6107. The sequence goes on from JAAZOQ010000187.1 coordinate 24,192, forward strand.
CACTGATCCCACCACCCACAATCGCCACACGCTGTTTACGGCGTGTGAGCGAGGAAGCCTTTTCTTCTGCCGGGCTGCCCAATTCGACGCAAACACGTTCCAGGTCAGCCACAGCAATGGGCTCATGGCGCAGGCACACCTCACGGCAAGGCTGTTCACAGATACGACACGTCAGCGTCGCAAAAGGCAATGCCTTTTTGAGAGTTTGCAGTCCAGCAGTGAAATTCCCTTGCTGCACATTCGCGCACAGCGTCCGCACATCCACGTGCATCGGACAGCTCGCAACGCAAGCCGGGGCGCATTCTTGAATACACTGTGTTTCCAGATCGTGCAAATGATTTTGATCCATAACGAATCCTGTTGACCCTTTTCACGAAAACGAAGTATTCAGTTTTGCTAATTTTTCTTCTCTCAGTATAGAGAGAATATTCTACAGGAACAACCGTCAAGAGTAGCGTTTTGGCATCGGTCAACTGACCCATTTTAAATGGGTCAGGCGGCCAGTGCTGAATTATCCGAGTGCACGTTTTCACCGGGCCATAAACCTTCTATGATGAAGATGATACCAAGCAAAGCGGAAAAGTTTCAACTGAATATCTTTCGTAGTTCCTGAAACCATCCAAATTCAACAAAAATTTATTAAGGAGGTAAGGATGCAAAAGAAAACATTTGTAGTCAATGGCGTTCCCCAAACAGTCGAAATTGACGACGAAACGTCATTGGGAGATGTTTTGCGCGAGAAGCTGATGCTTACCGGCACAAAACTCTCCTGTAGACAGGGACACTGTGGCGCTTGCTCCGTTCTTATTGACGGCAAGCTGACCCTGTCTTGTGTCACCCGGGCCAAGCGTGTACCCGATGGCGCGAAGATCACCACAGTAGAAGGAATTGGCACACCTGAGAAAATGCACCCCATCCAAATTGCATTTATTGCTCATGGCGCCGCCCAATGCGGTTTCTGTACCCCCGGTATGATCGTTTCATCGAAAGCTTTGCTAGATAAAGACCCCAATCCCTCTCGCGAAGAGGTACGGGAATGGCTGACCAAGCATCACAACGTCTGCCGCTGCACCGGTTACAAACCCATCGTGGATGCCATCATGGATGCAGCCAAAGTCATGCGTGGTGAAATGAGCCAGGCTGAACTCGAATTCAAGATGCCCGCCGATGGGCACATCTGGGGCACCAAGTTCCCGCGCCCGACCGCCAAAGCCAAAGTTACGGGTACACTCGACTTTGGTCAGGATCAAGCGCTCAAAATGCCTGCCAACACCCTGCGCTTAGCTCTGGTCCAGGCAAAAGTTCCCCATGCCAACATCCTTTCTATCGATACCTCCGAAGCTGAAAAGATGCCCGGCGTTTTCAAAGTGGTCACTTCTAAAGACGTCAAGGGCAAAAACCGCATCACCGGTTTGATCACCTTCCCGACGAATAAAGGGGATGGCTGGGATCGCCCCATTCTGTGCGATACCAAGATCTTCCAGATTGGTGATGCTATCGCCATCGTCTGCGCGGATACTGAAGCACACGCTCGTGCAGCTGCCGATAAAGTCAAGGTTGAACTGGAAGTGTTGCCCGCTTACATGAATGCGATCGATGCCATGGAAGAAGATGCCATCGAAATCCATCCGGGAACCCCGAATATTTACTTCGAACAGCCCATTGTCAAAGGCGATGACACCAAATCCATTATGGAAACTGCCCCCTACGTTGCAGAAGACAGCTACTATACTCAGCGCCAGCCGCATCTTTCCATCGAAACGGATACCGGTTTCGCTTACTTCGACAAAGAAGGGCGTTTGACCATTCACTCCAAGAGTATCGGTCTGTATCTGCACTTGCTCATGATCGCCCCTGGAATTGGTCTGCCCCCCGAGAAGATCCGCATGGTGCAAACTTACGCCGGCGGTACTTTCGGCTACAAATTCTCCCCGACCATGGAAGCCCTGTTGGGCGTTGCCTGTATGGCAACCGGCCGCCCGGTTTCACTGACCTATGACTACACCCAATACATGCAGTACACCGGCAAGCGCTCCCCATTCTTCACCACCGTGAAGATGGCCGCTGATGAAAAAGGCAAGCTCGTAGCCATGGAAACGGATTGGACCTGCGATCATGGTCCCTATTCCGAATTCGGCGATCTGCTGACCCTGCGCGGTGCCCAATACATCGGTGCCGGTTACAACATTCCCAACATTCGTGGTCTCGGCCGCACCGTCTGCACGAACCACGTCTGGGGTGCTGCCTTCCGTGGTTATGGCGCTCCTGAGAGTGAATTCCCCTCCGAGAGTCTGATCGATGAGCTGGCCGAGAAGGTTGGCATGGACCCGTTGGAATTCCGCTACATCAACGTCTACCGCCCAGGGGATACCACCCCCACCGGTCAGGATCCCGATGTCTACTCCCTGCCCGAGATGATCGACAAACTGCGCCCACGCTATCAGGCTGCCCTCGAGAAAGCCAAACGCGAATCCACCCCCGAGAAGAAGAAGGGTGTCGGCGTGGCAATCGGTATCTACGGCTGCGGTCTGGATGGTGTGGATAGCGCCGAGATGGAAATCGAACTCACCAAGACCGGTGTAACCGTTTTTGCTAACTGGCACGATCATGGCCAGGGTGCAGATATGGGCACCCTGGGAACCGCCCACGAAGCCCTGCGCCCACTGGGTCTGAAACCCGAACAGATCAAACTGGTAATGAACGACACCGCGTTCACCCTCAATGGTGGCCCTGCCGGCGGTAGCCGCAGCCAGGTGTTCGTTGGCAATGCCATCAAGAACGGCTGCGAGAATTTGCTGGCTGCCATGCAGAAAGGCCCGAACAAATATCGTACTTACGATGAGATGGTTGCCGAAGGTTTGCCGTTGAAATACAAAGGCAGTTGGGCTTCTTCCATGGCCACGAACTGCGATGCCGAAACCGGCCAGGGAAAACCATTCGCTGTCTACATGTATGGTGTGTTCATGGCTGAGGTCGAGGTCGAGGTCAAGAGCGGCAAGACCAAGGTCGAAGCACTCACGCTGGTTGCTGATATCGGTAAGATCAACAACAAACTGGTCGTAGATGGTCAAATCTATGGCGGTCTTGCCCAGGGCGTGGGTCTGGCTCTCTCAGAAGACTTCGAAGACTACTCCATCCACTCTACCTTACTCGGTGCAGGCGTTCCGTATGCCACCGATATTCCGGATAAGATCGACATCATTTACGTCGAGACTCCCCGCGAATACGGTCCTTTCGGCGCTGCTGGTGTGGGCGAATTGCCGTTGTGCGCTCCCCATCCTGCCATCATCAATGCGATCAAGAATGCGACAGGCGCTCGTGTGACCAATTTGCCTGCCCGCCCGCCAAAAGTGGTGACCAGCATCAAGCTGAAAGAGAAGGCGGACGCCACTGTTTCGCTGATTTCCTAATTTCTGTTTACTCGCACCGCAAAGGAGTTAATGATTATGGCAAAAATGATAATGGTTCATCCCGATCGTTGCGTGGGTTGCAAGAGCTGTGTTGCGGCCTGTGCCTTTGAACATGAAGGGAGCCAGCGTCTCGAAGCATCTCGGGTGCACGTTTTCAACTTTGACTTTGAAGGTGTCAACGTGCCGATGATGTGCCAGCACTGCAGTGATGCAGCCTGTGTCACCGTCTGCCCCACGGGTGCTATGCACCGCAACCCTGAAACATCCGTCATCGAATACGATGCCTCCCGCTGCATCCGCTGCCGTATGTGCACCATGGCCTGCCCGTTTGGCAATTCAGTCTATGACGCTCTGACTGACACCATTTTGAAATGCGATCTTTGCAATGGTGATCCCGCCTGCGTGAAAGTTTGCCCGTCTGATGCACTCGAATACGTCGACGACACCGTCTCTACATTCTCCCGCCAAAAGAACTTCGCTGCAAAACTAAAAGAAACAATCCAGGAATTTCCTGGCTAGACTTTATCCCACTTCTGCGCCAGTCGGGCCATCCCCGGCTGGCGTAGATTTATCAGGAGGAGCTTGTGAACCAACTCGTCGTATTGCCTCTGGAGGCTCTCGGCGTCGGTATTTTGTTGCAAGTTATACTGAGCCGAGTTCTTTCTCCTAAATGGAAAGGCTGGCTGGCTTTTCTGGCTGGCGTCACTGCACTGATAGCTATTTTGGCACTGCTTCCTACGATCATTCAGGGTTCAACAGTTAACCGGACCCTCTTTTCTTGGGATCAAAATATTTCCTTGCAATACCATGTGGATGGGTTGAGCTTAATCTTTGCTCTGATGGCTACCGGAATCGGTTCTGCTATTTTGCTTTATTGCATTCAGTACATTGCCCATGAGCCAGAAGGCATCACCCGCTTCTACGTTTTGATGCTCACCTTTATCGCCGGACTCGTCAATCTGGTCTTTTCAGCCAATCTCTTACTGGTTTATCTGAGCTGGGAAGTCATTGGCTTATGCTCTTACTTTCTGGTGGGCTTCTGGTACAAAGAAACTGTGGCCGTCAACGGCGCGCGAAAAGTGCTGGTCATGACCCATATTCCCGGCTATGGATTGCTCGCCGGCATCTTGCTGCTCTACCATCAGAGCGGTACTTTCGTCTGGACAGATCCTTCCATCAGCGCGGCTTTCACTACCGGCATTTTCGTACTTATGCTGGTCGGTGCAATGGCTAAATCAGTCATGTTCCCGCTGCATACCTGGATCCCCGAGGCCATGAATGCCCCGACGCCAGTTTCAGCGCTGCTGCATTCCGCCTGCTACGTCAAAGCGGGCGTGTACCTGATAGCACGTATGTACTCGTTGGCCCATTGGCCGCATGCCTGGAATATCGTTGTGATCACTTTGGGCTGCGTCACCATCTTTGTGGGAGCCATTTTTGCTCTGGCCCAAACCGATATGAAACGTCTGCTGGCCTACTCGACCATCAGCCAGCTTGGTTACATCATCACCGGTCTGGGGTTAGGCACCAATCTGGGCATCGCTGCCGGTCTGTTCTACTGCTTGAGCCACGGCCTCTTCAAAGGGACTCTGTTCCTGTGTGCCGGCGCCGTGCAGCATTCCACGGGTACCCGTGATATGCGTCGTCTCGGCGGCCTTGCCGCCAAAATGCCCTGGACAGCACGTATCTGGCTGATCGCGACCGCTGCCATCGTCGGCGTGCCCCTTACCAATGGGTTTGTCGCCAAATGGCTGCTGTTGGATGCCGCTCTGGACGCAAACATGACCATCGTGGTCATCGTTGCCTGGGTCGTCAGTGTAATCACAGCAATCTACATGCTCAAGGCAACCGTCAGCGTCTTCTACGGCGAAATGCCGGCCTGGTTGAAAGAAAGCCACGTCCACGATGCCGAACCTTCCATGTTAGGCGGGATGGGCATCTTGGGTTTTCTGTGCCTGCTCTTTGGCCTGGCCCCACAAATTCTCTTCAAAGGCCTGGTCAACCCGGCAGTCACTGCCCTCGGTTTCGACTGGAAAATCACCCTTACCTGGTTCGGTCTGCAAACCAGCTCCGCTGGCGTACAGGTCACGTTGGGCGCCGCGATCGCTCTGGTCGCGTTGCTCTTCGGTGCATTGATCTTTGCCATGACCCGCAAGAGTCGTGTGGTCGCCAATAATGTGGCCGTCTTCACCGGTGGTGAACCGCTCACCGACAACGCCGGAATGCGCGCCGTGGACTTCACCGTCGTGGCAGAATCCAATCTAGCCCCAGTTTACAAGATCACCGACCCAGACCCCATCTATTTTGGCCTTTGGAATGGAATCAAGAAGCTGGCCAACGGGTTTGCTGTTGTCATGGATCCGATCAGCGAGAAATTCCCAATTTGGGCTTCTGCTCTGCTGATCGTGGTTGTCTTTGTGATTGTCTGGTTCATTTAAACGGATGAGGTTACGATGAATTCACTCTTTTTTCAAACAGTAACTTCAACGAGCAGTGAGCTCTGGGATTGGGTCTTTGCTGGCGCTTTCCTGGTATTGATGATCGTCATTGGCCTGTATTCGGCTGCCATTCCCCAGGGAAAACGCAGCTGGAGTATCCTGGCCGCCCTCATCGGAATACTGGCGATCGCCGGCCTGGTTGTCGGTGAAGGCTGGGCACGGATTGCCCTGCTGGATGCCGCCGCTTTCGTTGCCGTAGCGCTGGTCTGGAATCAAGGAACGCCGGCCGCTAAATCCGCCGCCAAGACCTATCTGATCTTGATGATCATCGCTGTTGCCTTTCTGGGCGCAGGGATGGCACTGGTCGGGGAAGGCAATGAGCTGCCCGTTTTCCCGCTGGATAAGATCGCTGCCGGACTGCTAATCGCTGGCTTTGCGGTGAAACTGGCCCTGGTGCCGTTCTATTTCTGGCTGCCCAAGGTAACCGAACATTCCAGCCCCATGACATCCGCGCTGATCATCTCCATTGTCGACATCGCTGCCTTTTGCGAGATGGCCCACCTGCGCATCACAGCCGCCTGGGTCTTTACTGATTACGCAATTCTCTGGTTGGTACTGGCATTGCTGTCCATGTTCGGAGGAGCCCTGTTAGCTCTGGCCCAAAAGAACATCAAACGCATGCTTGCTTTTTCAACCATTGATGACATGGGCTATCTGGTGCTGGGAACGTTGGTCGGCACCCAATATGGTTTGAACGGTGCTATTCTGGCCGCTTTAAGCCACGCCTTCTTCAAGGTGCTTCTCTTTGGCGCAGTAGGCGTAGCTGAAAAACAACTCGGCCACGATCTTACGCTTGAGGATCATGGCGTCGCCGCCCGAAACCCCTACAACGCTGGCGTCTTTATTTTGAGCGCCATCGGCATGATCGGCGTCCCTCCCTTCTTTGGTTTCATCGGCCGCTGGCGGCTGTACCTTTCCGGCCTGGAATATGGCGGAGTGGCTCTGGTGCTCACCATGGCTGCCGCTACCGCGCTGGCTTTGCTTTACTACGTCCGAGTCATTCACCGGGTATGGTTGGGGAAACCTGCAGAAGAAACTGCCTCCACCCCCGCGCCGAAACTGGCAGTGATCGTTCTGGTCATCCTTTTGCTCGGCATGCTGGCAGTGGGGCTTTACCCCAACTGGCTCTCCACCCTGATCGGGTGAAATCTTTGATAGGGTATGCATATGAATCCATTTAAGAAACTCATGCAAATCTCCCGCGGCAAATCTCCCTGGATCTATTGCCTGAATACCGGTGCCTGCAACGGCTGCGACATCGAGATTGCCGCCAGCCTGACCCCACGTTACGATGCCGAGCAACTTGGCGTCCGCCGTGAAGGCAGCCCCAAACACGCTGACATTCTGGTAGTTTCAGGCCCAGTAACGCTGCGGACTCGTGATGCTCTGCTCAATATCTACGAACAAATGCCCAACCCCAAAGCCGTGGTCGCCGTAGGCTCATGCCCGGCTTCCGGGAACGTTTTTGCTGGCAGCCCCACTATTTTTGGCGCAGTCGACCAGTTCATCCCGGTGGATGTCTACGTGGCCGGCTGTCCTCCCCGCCCGCAGGCAATTCTGCAAGGAATTGCTGAAGCAGCCGGAATTCTGGCTGCCGGGAAGCAAAAAAATCTTATGGAGGCGAAGAAATGAATCTCTGGCTCGCCTATTTGATCGCTTTGCTGTTATGGCCTGGCCTGATCGGTGCCACTTTGCTCGGATGGTTGTACATGTGGTTCATCCGTAAACTGTCGGCACGCTTTCAGGGCCGACAAGGGCCGCCTTTTTACCAGCCTTTCTTCGATTTCATCAAATTGCTGGGAAAAGAAAACATTGTCCCGGCTGGGATCAATCGAGTGCTTTACTATGGGCTGCCCATTTTATCGCTGGTCTCGATCGTCTTTGCCCTGGCCCTGATTCCAGTACCAGGGAACCCGATCCAATCTTTCCCGGGAGATCTCATCGTTTTCATCTATTTACTTGAGACACCAGCCCTGTGTGAAATTCTGGCCGGGTTCAGCACACGCTCTCCCTATGGTCAGGTGGGAGCCTCTCGTGAAGCCATGATGAGCCTGGGATACAACGTGCCTTTCCTGGCCGCCGTGATTGCTGTAGCCGTCCATGCCGGCAGCTATAACCTGAACGTGTTAGCCAAAACGCCGCTTTCATGGGTCAGTCTGGCTGCTGCAGTAGCCTTCTTCCTCTCTCTGCCCGCTCGCTTGAAGAGCAATCCGTTCTCGATTGCCAATGCCGAACAGGAAGTGGTGGCAGGGGCTCACACCGAATACAGCGGTATCGCTTTGGCCCTCTTTGAGCTGAGCCATACGCTGGAACTGGTAGCCATGATCAACCTGTTCGCCGTGCTTTTCCTCTCACCGATCACCTCAGGTTGGGTGACCGGGGTGGCATACCTGCTGCTCAGCGTCCTTCTGATCGTGTTGATTACCCTCATCGGCAACGCAACTGCCCGTCTCAAACTCAACCAGGCTTTCCGCTTTTACTGGCGTTGGGGAGCAGCAGCAGCCGCAGTAGCCATCGTTTTCGCGTTCATTTTCTAAAAAGGAGTGAAAATGAACATTCTTCATATCTTGTCTCAAAATTTCAATCACGGCTCACGTACTCGTCGGCCTGAAGATGCAGTTCCCTACCCGAAAGACTTCAGAGGCAGGCTGCTGCACAACACCAATTTGTGTACAGCCTGCGGCACCTGTGTGTACGCCTGCTCTCCTGGGGCCATCACCATCGACACCAGTGAAGGCAACGTTGCGAACTGGGATTACACCGAAGATCGCTGTACTTTTTGTGGTTTTTGTGTGCAGTATTGCCCCACTCACGCTCTAAGTTTCGAACAGGTTTCTCCGAAGCCCATCAATGAACGGGTGGAACATTATCTCTTTCATGAGATCGAACTGCAGCCATGCCGCCAATGCGGTAAACCTGTGCAGATGATCCCCCTGGAAACTCTGGAACAGCTCTATGGTCATCCCCTGCCGGCCGAAATCGCAGAAACGCAAGGTCTATGCGAAAACTGCCGCCAGCAATTGATCAGCAAACGTTTCCTCAATGCTCTGGTTGTCAAAGGAGACCGTAAAGATGACTGACTATAACAACCTGCTCCAACAACTCCCGGGAGCCACCTCTCTGGTACAAAAGAAAGACGGCTGGTGGATGATCGCGCCACGGCTGGATGTGCTGGAAATGGCCCAAAAGATGAAAGAATGGGGAGCCCGCTTCAGTACTATGACCGGAAGAATGATCTCGGAAGAAGAAACCGCAGTCATTTACCACTATTGTCTGGAAAATGTTGCTTACAACATCAAAGTGAACACGCAAGGCAATAAACTTCCCTCGATCAGCGTCATTCTGCCCGCAGCAGATTGGATCGAACGTGAGATTCAAGACCTCTTCAAGGTCGAATTCACCGGTCACCCGCATCCCGAGCGATTGTTACGACCCCTGCAACTGGAACCCGGTCTCTTCCGTGAAATTGGCGGTGCGAAAGAAAAGAAGGAGAACTAATTATGCCTTACACCATTCCGATTGGCCCTTACCACCCTGCTCTGGAAGAACCCTACAAGATCAACGTCACCTGCCAGGGAGAAAACGTCCAAGACGTTGATATCGCCATTGGGTTCAACTTTCGCGCCATCGAATTGCTGGCCCAACGGCGCAACTACCTGCAAGACGTCACCCTGGTCGAACGCGTCTGCGGTATTTGCTCGAACGTGCATACCATGACCTACTGTATGGCGGCTGAATCCATCGCGGGAATCGAATTGCCGCGACGGGCTGCCTACATCCGCGTGATCATCGCCGAACTGGAACGTTTGCACTCTCACCTGCTCTGGTCCGGCGTCGCCGCCGAACTGATTGGCTACCAAACCATGTTCATGGAAATCTTTGCCCTGCGCGAGCTGGTCATGGATGTGCTCGAAGCCATTTCGGGGAACCGCGTCAATTACGCCATGAATGTCATTGGCGGCGTCAATCGCGACATCAATGATCCCGACGATATTCTGGCGGCCGTACGCAAAATCAAAGCCACCGTCGAAAAAGTCGTGATCCCGATTTTCACCACAGACGCCACGGTAAAAGCACGTACTGCCGGCGTGGGTATCCTCACCCGTGAAGATGCCCTGGCCTACGGCACAGTGGGGCCCACCGCCCGGGCTTCTGGTCTGGAGCTGGACCTCCGCTGTGATCTGCCTTATGCAGCTTATGGAGAGCTCGGCGTCAATCGTGTAGTACAAACTTCCGGAGATGTCTTTGCCCGTGTTGTTGTCCGCGCTCTGGAAATTCTCGAAAGCATTCGCCTGATCGAAAAAGCGCTGCAAAACTTGCCCAAAGGTCCCATCCGCATCGAGGATCTGTTCCCCGTCATCCCGGCCGGCGAAGCAACCGCCCGTGCTGAAGCGCCACGCGGAGAAGTGTTTTACTACATTGCCTCAGACGGCAGTGACATTCCGTTACGGGTGAAAATTCGCACGCCAACCTATGCCAACATGCCGTCTGTTCGCGCGATGAGCCAGGGTCAACAACTGGCAGATATGCCATTGATCCAGGCTTCGATCGACCCCTGTTATTCCTGCACTGACCGATAAAGGAAGATGTCATTTATTGGTGATTACCAAAACCTTTTATTGGGGTAATTGAATCGTCTTCGAGGAGAGATATCGGTCGTTTACTGTTGCCCGGTGACCCTTTACTGTCAGTCCTCCTACACCGAGCAAATGCGGGTGTCAAGGCGCAAACCACTCAGCAAGAAATCAGGCTTCTCCTGGATGGGAGCCCTGAGCATGTCTTAAGTGGTTTGCGCCGCGACAATTAATGAGAAATGTAATTTTAAAATGAAGAAGAATAACCTTCTTCTCACTCAATAAAGCCGTAAAATACTAATAGACGAATCCCTTTAGCAAAGGAAAAGAGATCATGCGAGAAGTCATAGCTGAAATCAAAAACTGGCAAAAAGATGGAAAACCTGTTGCGATAGCAACCAATGTGAAACGCAATGGCATGTCGCTGCGCCCCTTGGGAGCCAAGATGGCCATGACTGATCAGATGGATATTGCCGGGTCAGTCACAGGCGGCTGCATCGAAGGAACAGTCTATGAGGAAGCCCAAAAGGTGCTCCACACGCACCAACCCCACCTGCTACATTATGGCGTCACCGGCGACGAAAAACCCTGGGACATTGGTTTGAGCTGCGGCACCTCATTGGACGTTTTCGTTGAAGATCTGAACTCCGCTGCCTGGCAAACTCTCTTCCCCTCTGTTCAAGAAGCATTGCGAAAGAATCAACTGGCTGCGGTCGCGACGGTAATCGTTGGTACCGGATTGGGCAATAAAATGATGGTTTATTCCGATGGACAGTGTCTGGGTGATCTTGGAAATACCCAATTAAATGAAGAAGCCAAGGCCTGGATCAAGGAATTATTCACTACCCAAGAAGTCAACTGGAAAGAATTTACAATCGCGGGCGAAGCTGTAGAAATCTTCGCCGATCTGCTTATCCCAGATGCCCGGATGATCATTATTGGTGCTGCCCACATTGCCATTCCGCTGGTGGAAATGGCCAAAGTCATGGGTTTCTACACCATCGTCATCGATCCGCGCGAAGCCTTTGCCAACCGTGATCGGCTCCCCAGCGTAGACGAGTTGATCGTGGATTGGCCCTCCACAACGCTTGAAAAATTGAATCTGGACGAATCAAGCTACGTCGCCGTCATCAGTCACGATGAAAAGCTGGATAACCCTGCCCTGGCAGTAGCACTCACTCGCCCTACCCGTTACGTGGGCGTGTTAGGGACCAAAAAAAATGTTGCCAAGCGGTTAGAAACTTTACGTGAGCTAGGTGTCAGCGAAGAACAACTCAAAAAACTACACGCTCCAATTGGGCTGCACATTGGGGCCGAAACCCCTGAAGAGATCGCCCTATCGATTCTGGCAGAAATGGTGACTGCCAGACACGGAATTTCGAAAGCCTGAACTGACTCAAGGATTCACCGCAGATCTATCTCGGTGAATCCTTTTTCTTTGTATAATGGAAATCTGTGGAGAAATAAGAACACAATGGATCAATGCACTGACAATCAAATCGCCGGGATCATTCTGGCTGCTGGAGCCTCTTCTCGAATGGGGCAGCCCAAAGTACTTTTAGAATGGCAGGGAGAAACCCTGATCCATCGGGTCGCCCGCACTGCATTATCGGCGCGTCTGGGGCCCGTTATTGTTGTCGCCGGCGCGCTCTCTCCCCAGATCGAGCAAGCTCTCCCCCACCTGGATATCCAACTCGTGGCCAACCCCAATTGGTCAGCCGGGCAAAGTACCTCTGTCCGCGCCGGTATCCAGGCGCTGCCGCAAGACACTCAAGCCGTCGTCTTTCTGCTTGGGGATCAGCCATTCGTTACAGTGGAATTAATTCAGAAACTAATAGAAACTTACCAGAAAACTCGGCCTGAGATTCTGGCCCCCTTTGTCAACCAGAAACGCATCAACCCGGTGATCTTTGATCGATCCGTCTTTCCGCACTTACTTGAGCTGCAGGGAGACGCTGGGGCACGCAGCCTGTTCGCTCAATTCCCTCCAGCGGTCATGCCCTGGAATGATGAAAGAGCAGGCTTTGACATCGATACACCAGAAGATTATGAGAAACTAATCCATACTGCGGAATGATGTTCAAACATTGGGTTACTCTTCCGCTGTGCGCACCGGCAAACTGAAATAGAAAGTGGCCCCCTCCCCCACCTGGCCAACCGCCCAGGTCTTCCCCCCGTGGCGGGTGATCACGCGATTTACATTGGCCAAACCAATGCCCGTACCCTCGAATTCATCCGCGCGGTGCAAACGTTGAAAGACCTTGAAAAGCCGGCCCACGAACTTCATGTCAAACCCGACCCCGTTATCCCGAACCCAAAAGACAACCTGGCTTTCTTGGGTGGGATCTGAACCTATTTCAATTCTGGTAACCTCTCGTTGCTGAGAAAATTTTAGCGCATTCGAAATCAAATTGGTAATTACGATTCGCAACAAAGCCGGGTCACCAATCACATTCGGCAATTCTTGAACGATCCACTCAACCTGACGGGTCTGAATATCCGGTTGAAACTCAGTAATTACAGCTTCTACCAGATCATGCATATTGACTTCTTGAAAATTCATCTCGATTCTGCCCATCCGCGAGAAAGAGAGAATCCCATCGATCAGATCATCCATCAGATTGGCAGACTGCGTGATAATGTCCATAAAACGCAAAGAATCTGCATCCATCTTTTGCGAAGTATGTTCCCGTAATAACTGGATATAGCCATTAATGTGCCGCAAAGGAGCCCGCAAATCGTGAGAAACTGAGTAAGCAAAAGACTCAAGCTCACTATTGGCATTTTCCAGCTCTTTTGTGCGCGCATAAACCCGCGCCTCGAGCTCCTGATTCAAGAGATGCAATTGTTCTTCGGCTCGCTTACGCTCAGCAATATCCCACGCCAGATCAGCGATACGCGTAATCGTCGCTACATCTGCCTGATCGTAATCTGATAACTTATTCCCTACCCCAAGGACCGCAACCACTTTTTCTCCGCGGATCACCGGCACCACTACTTCACGGATCACGTCAGCATGGTATTCCGGGAACCCCTTGCGACCAGGGAGCGATTTAAAATCATTGTGAATTTCTGCTTGCTGCGAATAAAAACAATTGACCCACACTCCCGCCTGTTCAATAGGATAATGCATTCCTATGCCCTTCGCCCCACATTGGGCCTGAGTATTCGTAGACCAATTCTCTAGAGCTACCTTTCCCTGATCTTCCTCAATAAAGTGGAAAAAGCCTAACTGACTTTTGGTCAATTTTTCAATTTCGTTGATTGTTTCTTCAAGCAATTCGCTGAGAGAATGTGTCAAGGAGTATTCAATTAAGTGAAGCCGAGAAGCGTTAATGGCTGCGCTCATTTTCTGCTGGGTAATATCATGAGCAACAGTTGAAATACCAGTGATCTTCCCTGTCGCATCCAGGATTGGGGAAACTACCAAACCCACGTCAATGATTCTGCCATCTTTGCGACGTCGCTTGGCTTCATAATGATAAATACTCTTCCCGGCCCGGATATCTGAAAGTATTTGGATTACACTTTCCCGATCCTCTTCTGGCACTACTACTGTGATTGATTTGCCAATGATCTCTTCGCTTGAATAGCCATAGATCAGCTCCGCGCCCTTGTTCCAGCTCGTGACCACACCCTCCAGTGTTTTGCCAATGATCGCTTCATCTGAAGATGCCACAATCGAAGCAAGCAGATTTGTCTTTTCTTGCAGTTTCTTTTGTTCAGTAATGTCCTGAATTACCCCTTCAATTGCGACAGGGTTCCCCTTTTCATCTTTTTTCAACTCAGCAATCGAATGAATAATCCTGGCAGGCTGACCATTTTTCGGGAGTATCTCGAATTCAAGAGCATAAGGTTTTTCGTGTTCAATCAGATCGATCAAAGCCTGATGTACTTCTATGCGATTCGGAATACAGCTTTCGACTTCCTTTACTGAAAATCTCTCTGAAGCCGGGTCAAAGCCATAAATCCGTTTCGCTTCTTCTGAACCCCAAAACTGATCATTGTGAATATCGTATTCCCAGTTGCCAACGTGGCCCAGTGCCTGCGCACGGCGGAAGCGCTCGTCATTAATCCGTAACGAATGTTCAGTTTCTTTCTCATGAGATAAATCACGCACAGAAACGATAACGTTGTTCACCTGCCCCAGTAAATCACGCAAAACAAGGGCATTCACCAGCACTGGTACCGACGCACCATCTTTTGTTTTCAGGTCAAGCGGGAACTCACTCAACATGCCCTCATTGAAAATCACCTGGCATACCTGTTCAGCAAGATTCGACAAGAGAAAACAAAACTGAAATTCTTTATCAATCAATTCTTCGCGAGTAAACTGGCTAATCTTTGTAAAAGCGGGGTTAACATCAAAAATTCGTCTTTCACTATTCAGCAAGAATAATGGCTCAGTATGAGCATGGATCA
>JAAZOQ010000188.1 GCA_012797695.1 Anaerolineaceae bacterium
AGGCCCTCGAATCAATCGAGACCGACCGCGACTGAGATTTCAGCAGTCTTTACTGGTAAGCAAAATCCCCTCTTCATCTAGAAGAGGGGATTATTTCATTCATGATCCGGCCTGTTCAATCCCCCACGTTGAGGGTTTGAATAAATGAGGCCATGCAATTCAAGGTAGGCAAGAAGGCATCCGGCGAAGTGGAATTCAGCTTCTGCAGCATGGCGACGTAATACGCTTCCATATCCGTCGAAAAACTGGGGGAATTGATGTCCTGCGGAACGGGGATGCCGTCCGCCGGGACGGTAAAGTCGTTATAGGTCGGCTGCAGATAAGCCGCGTTGACCGGCAAGATAACCGATACCCAGTATTTACTGTCGCTGGTCAGCCCCTGAAAAGTATAGAAGAGATCGTGGTTGTTGACGGGGGCATAGTACTGGGCATACTCGGTCAAAAAGCCGATGCCTTTGCCATTCTGGAAGTTGATGTAACTGATCTGCGCCCGAAAGACCTGGGCCGCATTGGCAATGGGCAGCAGCGGAATACTGTTTTCAAAGCTCGCCGGCTGATTGGCCAGGATCGATTGCATTTCTGCTACGGTATTGCTCAGATTGGGGACCAGCTCTACGAAGCGCTGCACCGGGTACACCTGTACCAGCGGTTCCCAGAACGTCCCGGCCAGCGGATAGCCGGTCAGCGTGATCTTGCGGTATTCCGGGTTGGCCATGAAAACGGGGCCGTCATCGCCCGCGTTCGATTCGGGGATGATCACCCCATTGGCATCCGCCGCCAGACAGGGCGGGATCACCATGTACACTCCCCCCAGGTTTCTGGCGTTGCCCTCAGGGGTTAAGGTCGGCAGCGGCTGGGGAGCCACGGTCGCCTCAGGCGTGGCGGTCACCACGATCACCTGAGCCGTAGCCTCCACGGGGGTCGCCGTCGGATTCGCATTGAAAGTAATCGAGAAAGGAAGGTTACACGCAACCAGAAGAATTGCCACAAAAACAAGGATCATCCACTTTTTCATGGGGGCCTCCGCGAAAATAATCAAAAACTCCCTTTCATCATAACTGAAAGGGAGGAAAATATCTACTTGAATTCGAGGATCAACTTTCGCTTTGCCCGGCCCAGGGATAGATTTCAGTTCCCCGTGCTGCCTCGCGGATCACCGGGTCATCGGAATAAAAACCGCGCCGCTCCGGCGGGAGCAAAACGCTGATGTTGTGCATGATTTCATTGCCGACTTCATCCATCTCTTCACGGGTTGGGCGCGAACCCTTGAACCCGGTGAAAGGCCCAAAAGGCTTGCCGAACTTGAGATTCACGTTCACGCGTTCCCCGCGCTGAATCTTGCCGACGTACCCTACCAGCCCATCCAGCCCTACCGGAAGAATTTGGGCACCCGTGCGATAGGCCAGAAACGCCGTCCCCGGACGGGCCGGGCGCAGCACAGTGGCCCAACTGCCGCCTTCGGGGAAGATCGCCAGCACGCCCTTCTGCTTGAGCACCGACTCGGAGGACTGCAGCGTCTCGCGCGAGCCAGTCCCGCGGTAGGTCGGGATCACCCCAAAGAGCTTGGAGATCCAGCCGACTGCTTTGGGCGCGTTGGGGGTTTGTGCCCCACCGACGAATTCCAGCGGCCACGGGGTGGCGTAGATCAGGGCCAGCGGGTCCAGAAAATGGAAATGATTGCCGACCACCAGTAAAGGCCCGCCCCCGGGGATATTCTCTGTTCCCTCTACGCTAAAATTTGCCGTTAATCGAAAAATGGCCGCAATGCCATTCTTGAGAACATGGCGAATGACGCGGCGACGGGGGTAACGAATTTCTTTTGCAATACGCCCATTATATCTTGCTCAAGAAAAATTGCAATTCATTCTCCACTTTTCTCCACATTTAACTTTGCAAGAGTTTGTTCCGCTTCACGGCGCAGCGACTCTCTTAACAGGCTTTTCTTTTTCAACCCCTTCCTCAGGTCCGCCAGCGCCTTCTCTTCCTCGCCCTGCCTGGCGTAAAGCAATCCCCGCCGGCAATACACGCTCTCTTTCTGCGGAGCCTTTTCCAGCAGGGCAGTCTCGTCCGCGATGGCGGCCGGCAGATTCCCCTGCCTCTCATAGGCCAGGGAACGGTTCGTCAGCCCCTGTACTTCATTCCCCAACTCGATCACTCGGGTGGCATCCGCGACCGCCAGCGAATACTCTCCCTTCTGCAAATTAACCACACTGCGCAGATTGTAGCCATTCGGCTCCTCAGGTGCCAGCTGGATCAATCGGCTCAAATCTTCAATCGCCTGGTCAAACTGCTGCAGTGACAGATACGCCAGACTGCGGTTATACAAGGCCAGTTGATCATCGGGGTTCCTTTTTAACACCACAGCGTAATCTTTGAGCGCCAGTTCTGGCCTTCCGCTGTCATTATAAGCATTCCCCCGCAGAAAGTAAGCTTCCTCGTTTTCAGGGTCTATTTCAATTGCTTTCGAA
>JAAZOQ010000189.1 GCA_012797695.1 Anaerolineaceae bacterium
AACACTCCTCGTCAAACCTGACGAGGAGTGTTTGTTCATAACTTCAGTGTTTTTGCCAGCAGATCGGGGTCGAAATCCGAGAGGATGGTGCCGTCGATATCGAAGGTGGGGGTAGTCCGGTTGCCATGATTCCAGGCTTCGACCTGTTTGGCCGCGGCGGGGTTGGCGTTGATATCCACCTCGGTATACGGGATGTTATACGTGCCCAGCCAGGCGCGGGCGCGGCGGCAATCCGGGCACCACGAAGTGCAGTACATGACCACTCCGCCGTGGGGCAGCGGCCCGGCTACACTGTGCTCAGGTTGATTGCGTACCAGCGGGTCCATGGCGCGGATCTGGCGGCGCAGTTCGATGTTGCTGGGCGCCTGTGAAATGTCGTGCACGTCCACGTAACGGAGGATGCCGGCTTTGTCGATGAGGAAGACGGCCCGTTCGGCGTAACCTTCCGGGCGAAGAACACCGTAGGCCGTGGCCACGGCGCCGTGCGGCCAGAAATCGCTGAGAATGGGGTAGTGAATCCCGCCCAGGCTCTCGGCCCAGGCTTTTTGACTGGCGCTATTATCCACGCTGATGGCCAGGATTTGCGTCTCGAGGCTGCTGAAGGTATCCATTTCGGCTTCGTATGCCGGGATCTGGCTGGAACACACGGGGGTAAAGGCCAGGGGGAAGAAAGCCAGCACGACGTTCTTGCCGCGCAAATCGCTCAAAGTGACTGGTTTGTCCAGATGGGAGGGCAGAGTGAAATCGGGTGCCGGGGTATCGATGGTTAAGGGCATGATAATAAACTCCTTTCTAGAGAGCGGCCCAATAATTAGATAATAATACTCTGATTATTATATGCAAAAAAGATATGAAAAGTGTCAGCAAGTAAAATTATTAAAACATTTTATTTTTATTACTTTTAACTTATTTAATGTACAATAAATAGTCTGTTGTTTTTATCTCGCTTATCTGTGGTCCTTATGAATGAATCCTTCTGGCACAGTATTCTCCAAAATGTACGTGATGGGGTGATCGTTACAGATGAAAATTTGCGGGTAACTTTTGCAAACCAGGCTGCCCTGGAGAAATTTGGCTTTTCTCAGGCGGAACTGGAGTGTCAATCTGTTCTAACCCTGATTTCTCAGCAAAAAACGGAAGAGGCGCTGGCGTACCTTCAATCTCTCACCTCAAAGGATCAGCCAGAAGAGCTGCGCCATGAGTTTACCCTGTTTGGCATCAAAAAGGACCTCAGTTTTTTTCCGATGCAGATTCAGGTGGACAGGCTGGTAGGGGAGGAGAGCCCTTATCTCGTAATTCAAGTGCGCGACGTATACGAGCCGCTTAATGCTCAGAAGATTGTGTCGGATCAAGTTCAGCGCTTGAACGCTATCCGCAAGGTGGATACTGCTATCACCCATGGGAATAATCTTTCCATTATTTTCGATGTCGTTCTCAATGAAATGATCACTTTACTCGAAGCGGATGCTGTCAGTATTTTGCGTTTTAACCGGCGTGAAAAACGTCTGGAATTTGCCGCAGAACGCGGTTTTCGTACCAATGCTCTGCAGTACACTCACCTGCGCCTGGGTGAGGGCTACGCCGGCAAGGCAGCTCTGCATCATAAGGTGATCTACGTGGAAGATTTACGGGAGCACAAGACCGATTTCTTGCGCTCGCCTTTATTCTCTTCCGAAGGGTTTGTCACTTATCACGCGGTTCCCCTGGTGGTCAAAGAGAATGTGTTGGGGGTGATCGAGGTTTTTCACCGCAGATTTTTCAACCCGGATATCGATTGGCGAAACTTTCTGGAATCGCTGGCCGACCAGACTGCCATTGCGCTCGACAATGCTCAGCTCTTCTATGGGTTGCAGCAGGCCAATCGAGAACTGGTCGAGGCGTATGATGAGACCATCGATGGCTGGTCACGGGCGCTGGATCTGCGCGATCACGAGACAGAGGGGCATACTCAGCGGGTGACTCAGATGACCCTCCGGCTGGCCGAAATTCTGGGTCTGAGCGGCGACGCTTTGCTGCACATCCGCCGCGGAGCCATGCTGCATGACATCGGCAAGATGGGGGTTCCGGATCGTATTTTGCTCAAACCGGATCGTCTGACCGAGGAGGAAACGCTCATCATGCACCAGCATCCGACTTTTTCGTTCAACATGCTGTACCCAATCGTATATTTGCGTCCGGCGCTGGATATCCCTTACTGCCACCACGAGAAGTGGGACGGCTCAGGATATCCGCGTGGACTGAAGCGGGAAGAAATTCCGCTGGCGGCCCGCATCTTTGCGGTCGTGGATGTCTGGGACGCACTGCGTTCTGATCGGCCGTACCGGCCGGCCTGGCCGCGCGAGCAGGTGATCGAGTATATCCGTTCGTTAAGCGGCATCCATTTTGACCCGGCGATTGTACCGGTCTTCTTGCAGATGATCGAATCTGAAGAATATCGGGGCGGTTAATTACTCCTCGTTCAATTCAGGCAATACACTGTGGAGCTCTCCTGCATCGATTTCCCAGATGCGGGTGGCGAAGCGCTGGATGAAATAGCGATCATGCGAAACGGCCAGAATGGTGCCGCCAAACTCAGCTAGAGCGGATTCGAACTGGCTGCGGGAGGGAATATCCAGATGGTTCAGGGGTTCATCCAGAAGCAGGAAATTGCATCCCTGGGCCACCAGACAAGCCAGCATCAGACGGGAGCGCATGCCAAAGGAACATTGCTCGACCGGGAGCAGGGGTTCGTCTCCACTGAAAAGATATTTGTGCAAAAAATTGCGCGAGTTGGTCTCGTTCATGCCGGTAACTTTCTGGAAGGAGGCCAGCACGCTCAGATGCGGGTCAAGATTTTCGGCCTGATCTTGCGCCATGTAGCCGACCTGGATGCTGGGCCCGATCTGCACCCGTCCGCCCAGGGCGGGGAGCAGCCCGGCCAGAGTTCGCAGCAGGGTGGTTTTGCCGCAGCCGTTGGGCCCGACCAGCAGAATGCGCTCTCCCTGACGGATGGATTCGTTGAGATCAGTAATTAATACGTTTTTCGCGTAGCCAATATCTAAATGAGTCAAAGCCAGCACCAGACGGCTGCCTGAAGAGGAGCTTTCCAGCTCCATTTTCATTTGCCAGCCCTGTATGGGCTTTTCCACCTTCTCATCGGTAAGCAGGGTCTCGATACGTTTTTCAACTGATTTGGCCCGGCGGACTGTACCCAATCCGCGGTTGGCAAAAAAACCTTTGGCAAATTTATCGCCGCTGTCGGCCTTTCCGCCTTTGCGGAAGCGGGCCAGGTCACGGTAGTGACGGGCGGCTGCCTGCAAACGTTTGATTTCTGTTTGCTGGTCGGTGTATTCCTGCCACTGCTGATCTTTTTCTGCCTGTTTG
>JAAZOQ010000190.1 GCA_012797695.1 Anaerolineaceae bacterium
CCTATTTGCTGGCTTCTACCACGGGCAATTCAGCCAAAAATTCGCTCAGGCTATCGCTCATGTCAAAGTTCTGATCGCTGACCCACAACAGCTGTTGAGTATCATCCGCGTTGATCACGATACTGCCCATGCCGTTCTGCCCGGAAGCCATCACGTACCAGCCTTCATCCTCAGCGGAACGCCCATCGAGGGTAAAGCAGCCGCCCGCCGGGATGGTACCAATATTTTTAGCCGTGTCGCTCGGTTCACTGCGTATATTAATGCCCCATTGATAATCCGGGTCCAGACACACGACCAGGCTGCTCACTGTTTCAGGGGTAGCGGTGGCAGTAGGGGCCGGGGTGGCAGTCGCTGTGGGGGTAACGACTGCGGTCGCAGTGGCTTCCGCAGTACCTTCAGCAGCAGACTGGGTGGCACTGGCGGTGCCTTCAACAGCCGACTGTGTGCCCTGTGCAGCCATACCCGGCATTTCGCCCGTAGGGAAGGTGCCCATGGCCCGCACAGTGGTATGTGTCACCATCAGGGTGACCGAGGCAGCCATAAGGCCGCCTACCAGCACGCCAGCCAGCAAAGTCTGCCAGCGGTGCTCCTTATAGTCAACCTTGTGGGTTAGGAAGCGGATTAAGGCGATTAGCAGCATGATGCCGCCAGCCGCCAGAAAGATCACGCCCAACACGGTATCCAGCACTCGCGTGCCGGTACCTGTGGTATTCCGAGAACTGCCAGAATACCCGCTCGTGGGACCCGAGAAGGAGCCAAAGTTGCCTGTGGATCCATTATTCCCGGATTGGCGTGAGTCGGTACCATTGCCGCCGAAATTTCCTTGAGAGAAGTTGCCGCTGAAGCTACCATTATTCGACGTGGTGCCGCTGGCAGAGGTTCCATTGGCAGACTGCATGTATTCGGCCGTACTGCGGAAACTGGCAGCCGCCCGGCTGCTGCTGGTGACCAGCAATACACCTGCTACCAGAAACACGCTTAGCAGCAAGCCCAAGATCAAGGGGCGTCTTCGGTCCGCTTTGAAATACTCCGTTTTAATGAAACAGTAGACCAGCCCAGCCAGTGCAGCCGCCAGCCCTACCCCAAAGAGGATGTAGCCCACCACGGTCTTTCCGATGATCCCGCCAACCAGACTGATCAGCGCGCTAACGACAAGTAAAATAAAATATTTCCAAAATCCCTTCATTCCATTTTTCATCTTTCCT
Source organism: Anaerolineaceae bacterium (assembly GCA_012797695.1). Classification (GTDB taxonomy): domain Bacteria; phylum Chloroflexota; class Anaerolineae; order Anaerolineales; family Anaerolineaceae; genus UBA6107. The sequence goes on from JAAZOQ010000190.1 coordinate 1,206, forward strand.
CCAGGCCCTTGCGGCCATCGATATTCTTTTCCATCAATAAAGGTTCCTGCAATCATCAACTATAACCTGCAATTGTGGAGAAATTGTTTAGGCTTTATGGAAATGGATGCAGTAAACCGGCTGCTCATGGTTTCGATAACCATAGAAAAGCTGACCTCGCTTGGGCACGGCAATGCCGCGTTCCTACATAATAATGAACTGCTCTGTCTCAGCTTTCGCAGATAGCTATCTTTACAAAGATTTAATCTATTTGAGCTATAGTGAAATTATGAAGTGATTGTATTTATTTCAACGGGGAGACACTCATGAAATATATGTCCGTATTTAGTTGGAAGACACTCATAATTGCTCTCCTTATTTTGGGAAACGTAGCGTTTCTGAATGGCTGCCAATCCTCGCCTACGGAATCGATCCTTAAATCAACTGATTCTCCACTCCTCAGCGCGGCAGCTTCAACCTCCACTCTTGCCACAGAAATTACATCTGTGGCAATGGATGCAAGCCATGATTACCGAGTCACTCCTGCCGAAGAAATGGTGAGGATTCTGGTTACAAAATGGTTGGAAGGGTACAAATATTCAGAAGGGATCGATGCAATACAAGACTTCACAATCGAAAAAATCACCATAATGCCGGTTACCCAAAATGACAGGGCTTACTGCGTAATTGCAAAAACAAGTTTTTTGGTGATCCCTCAAGATTATTCGATGTGGGCAAGTATGGAAATCAGTTCAGTTATTTATAACGACAGATCGTGGGCAAGGGAGTACATGACCTTTGGCGTGATCTGTGATCCGCAGAATAATATCTACCTGCAACTTTTACCCGGCTGGGGAACTTAATCTCAATTTACCTGCGCCCAATCGATTCGAATAAGTACATCAAAAGTTATACAACCGGTATCTGATCGCCTATGGATGAGAAGAGATGTAAGGGAATTCAAAAAAGCCATCCGCGAATTCCCTTGAAAAATACGCGGCTATCGGACAGGGATACGCTGTTTCAAAAAAAGTAACATTGTTCTAGGCATACTCGCAGAAATATAAAACTAGAATTGTTAATATCCAAACTATCCCTTCTGTAATGACTGGGAGAGAAAAGCATGTAAAAAGGGTATGCAGCGGGGCGGCTGATACTGCAATTGCCTGTAAGAAAATTCCTCATATCATCTTTCGGAGAAGAAAATGAAAAGTAAAAATATATTTAAGTTATTGATCCATGTTTTGATCGTTCTCGTTTTTAGTCTGTCCTTTGCCATCCTTGGATATAAAAGTTTTTGTACTTTGGACCAGGTCATCGATTGGAACGCGGTGTCAGCCATCACCGGTATCATAGTAATGGTCTTTACCTTCGCAGCCCTTGTCATTGCAATTCTTGTTCCGCAGGAAGACCGTATCCGCCAATCGAAACTGGATCTGTTCACAGAAAGATTTGAAGTTTACTATGCAATCGATAAAGCTCTCAATGATATGTTCACAGGGGATAATATCGAGATGAATTTGGATGAAGCCCAGAAGATATTCAGAAAATTAAGTTTCCTGATCGAAAAGGAAGACTATCGAAAAATCAAAACGATCTTTTCGGACGTACAGCATAAAAGAGAGCTGGTACAGACAGGAAATCTCAAAAAAGAGTTGACCAACATCAACGACGAAACCTTGAGAATGTATGCCATATTCGAAAAATATCTTGCCATTAAAGATCACGAACCTATCAATCAGTAGCAGGCGGGAACAGGCCCTTCGATCCTGATCGGACAGGTACATAATTCAGGTATGCCAGAAAAATATATTTTACAGCCGCGTCTGAATGCCGGGCCTTCGTCCGTGTCGGTTACTTGATAATGGATTTGATTATCTCCGTGCCGCGCCCGGATATTTTTCAGCAGGCCGCGCGCCGGAAAAAAGTGTTGGGTCACAGCTCCGTGGGTCGGGCCTTCAGACCTAACCCACATATGAGAGGGGACTGGGAAAACCCAAAAAACTGCCCACGAATTGCACGAATTCTCTCGAAAAGAAGAGCTTCGTTTGGGCACGGCAATGCCGTGCCTCCTGATAATGCACTGTGCCTGTGAACTGCCGTGTCAGTTTCTTGTTCAGAAAAAAGTTATCCCCAAATTCTTCAAATACCTGATGACGTAATAGCAAAATAATTACTAAATCTTGATCACGTTTTATCGACATCCATGTGAGGAACTATAATTTTGTAAATCGTTCGAGGTAAAAGTTAAGTTAGCCGGGTCAAAAACAAACATCGTCCCATCTTCTGCTTGTAACAAAAGCAGCGAATCACATTCTTTTACAAACTGAATGTATCCATTTCTGGTTGGTGTTTGTACAATGGCGACTATTGACCAGTTGGCATCAAGAATCTCAACCGCACCCTGTGGGCCAGCATTCGTCCATTCTGGATGATCTTCACGCCATGATTCATCTTGATCTCGGAAAATTCCCGCGAGAATTTGAATGGTCTGGCCCTTTATTACGCCTGCCCAATAATTGTTTTGTGCCTCACCCGTCGGAATAAAATTTCCACTTGGAAGTAAGACCATTTTTTGAATGCCAGGGATAATTTGTGCTGTTGGCAATGGGGAGGGAGTAGGCTGCATAACGCTGATCAGGTTACTTGGCTTTTCCGCAGGAGGGAGAGAAGCGGCAAGCGCAGCACATTCTTTCATCGATTTTTCCAGCGCAGTTTTTTTCTCGATCAGCAGTTCATTTGCCGCGCCAGAGTCTTTGGATAATTCGGCGTTGATCGCCTGAAGTTCAACTGGGATACAGTATTCAGGCGCAAGGTTGGTATTGGCTTTGGTGATTCCAGAAATACTCACAAATCTCAAGATCAGAAATAATCCCAAAAGGATAATCCCAATTATGCTAATGAGTAACACTTTACGAGAATGCAATTGCTTCATCACATCCTCTCAGTCTCTACATAATTTCGGTAGACCAGCGAGCACTTGATAAAGCAGCCCTGGAGTCTATCCCAAAATTCCAAATATTGATCCTTGATATTGGATAGGACAGCACGGCCTCCCAGTATCTGGGCAGCGTGCCCCGCTTCAATGATGTTATTTTTCATAATTTTTTCTGCAAAAAATCGGTGGTCATTCTAAAAGTCGTTTCAGTGGTGTGAGCAGAAATGACCATTGCGATTAAAGCAAACGAACGTAAGTACGATAGTTTATTTTAGAATACAAAAACAGGCGTTAAATCTTTGTAATGTTTTCATGGTTATGAACTAAATATTGCACTGAAGTCGAAACTTTATTAAGATTTAACCTTCCAAAGGGTATCATTAGGATGAAAGTCGGGAGGATGATCAGAACATCCTTCATGGGGATACTCAATGGGTGACCAAAAATGAGACTATTAGTCCTGGAAGATGAAAAAGATGTGGCAGATGCCCTGTCTCGCGGCCTATCCCAGAACGGTTATGCCATCGACATTGCAGAAACCGGGAGTCAGGGGCTCGAAGCCATCGAGGTCAATGGGTATGACCTGCTGATACTGGATCTAAACCTGCCAGACATGGATGGTCTGGATATCTGCCGCCTGGCACGCGAAAAACACCCCGCGCTCCTGATCTTGATCCTAACCGCCCGCGGAAAACAAAAAGATATCGTGACCGGTCTGGACTACGGCGCGGACGACTATCTGATCAAGCCCTTTCATCTGCAGGAGCTGCTGGCCAGAATCAGGGCGTTATTTCGACGTGACCTGCGAGCACGTGAGCCGATACTCAAAGCACAAAATATTTCTTTAGACCCGGTAGAAAAAGTGGTCTGGAAATCGGACCGTCGGATTCAATTGACCCGCAAAGAGTTCGGCATCCTTGAATACCTGCTCCGGCACCCCAATGAAGTGATCAGTCAGGAAGAACTGCTGGAACACGTCTGGGGCACGATGACTAACGTGTTTTCCAATACCATCAGGGTGCATATTCAATCCCTGCGCGAAAAACTGGCGGATAACAGTGAAACACCCCGGTACATCGAGACGGTCATCGGTACCGGCTACCGGTTCATTTCTTCAGAACCTCACCCCAATGAATCAGAATCCTCAAAAGGGAGCCCTCATGAGTAAAAAGAAGTGGGAATCAATGAGTCTGCGGCAGCGCATTGTCTGGTTGACCTGCGGGGCGGTATTCGGGATTGGTTTGCTTTTGGTCCTTTTCGTCAACTTGATCGCCCCAATTTTCATTACCCACGAAATAGGTTCTCCCGATACGGAGATCCTGATCAACACGGTGGATGCCAGCGGCAACCCCATTACTATCCTGGCTGAAACTCCTGGGCCTGCCGGGTATACGATCTGGCACGATCCGGGGTTCATAAGAGCCGACCCCCTGTTCGTGATACGGATCCTTTCTGTGGTTGGTCTGATCCTCATCACCGCAGCAGGCATTTTTGCTGCCAGAGCGATCGCCAAAGAATCCCTGAAACCGGTTGCTCTGGTGAGCGATACGGCACGACAGATCAGCGTCCACAACCTGGATCAGCGCTTGAATTACCAGGGAGAAAGTGACGAAATCAAGACCCTGGCAGATTCTTTTGATCGCATGCTTGGACGTTTACAATTGAACTTCGAAGATCAAAGCGAGTTCATTTCCAATCTCGCGCACGAACTGCGCACTCCTCTGACCTCTCTGCGTATGAACCTGGAAGTACTGAATTCCAACCCGCAGGCCAAACTGGAAGATTATCAAACCTTTTCTGCCATCGCCGGCCGTTCGATCACCCGACTGGAACATCTCGTCGAAGACTTGCTTTTGCTGGCAAAAGCCGAAAAAGAAATCGACCGTCGTCCCGTTGTGCTGGGGGTGTTATTCGAGGACATCCTCGAAGAACTGGCGCTCATCGCCGAAAAAGAAAACATTGACCTCAAGATGAGCGGCGACCTCGAACTGACGGTCTCTGCTGATGCCGTGCTGCTCCACCGGGCCCTGGCAAACCTGATCGAGAACGGACTTTACTATAACCATCCAGGCGGTTTCGTCGAAGTATCCGCTCAGAAAACGGAGCACCAGGTCATCATTGAGGTTCAGGATAGCGGCATTGGAATTTCGAAAGATCAACTGGCGCACATCTTTGAACGTTTTTACCGCGCCGAGACCAGAGTCATCAACCACGATGGCAAAGGATTGGGGCTGGCAATCACCGCTCACATCGTGGCGCTGCATAATGGCCGGATCGAGGTGAAAAGCGAGGTGGGCAAAGGCAGCGTTTTTACGATTTTTCTAGGGCTGCCCTGAATTCAGCCTACTCTCTGGCCAGGATCAGAACAAGTGGTAATGCGCTGCACTCTCTATTTAAAGATCAGGATCCCACCCATGACCAGGGTCATCAGAAACAGGAGCGGCTGAAGGACTTTCTCGAGTTTGGCTTTATCGACACGGCTCAGCAGGGATGGGCCGACGAATGCTCCGCACATGGTGCCCACCGCCAGCAGCCCGACCAGGGTCCAGTTAATGTCTCCCAGGCTGAGGTGAGCCACGAACCCGGTAACCGCGATGCCCAGCAAGACCAGCACCGAGGTGCCTACCGTTTCGAGGGCCTGGCAGCCCAAGATCATCAGTCCGGCGACGATTGGGCCGCCTCCGCTCAACCCTACCAGCCCTGACATCGCCCCTCCCAACAGGCCAAAGCCAATCGCTTTGACCATGTCCCTACGCGAAACCGTTTTACCGGGGGATGTCTCTGCCGCAGCCTTCTTCTTTTTCAGAAACGAAACCAGCATCTGTACGGCCAGCAGCAGCAAAATAAGCCCGGTAAGTTTATTGTAGAGTTTCTGCGGCAGCAATCCCGAAAACAGCGAACCGATGATCGATCCGACCACCCCACCGACCAGCATTGTCAGCCCCAACCGCCAGTTCACATTCCCGGCCTTCCAGTGGCTGAAAGTACCCACCGCCGTTGTCGGGATCGTCGTCGCCAGCGAGGTGGAAGCCGCGATGGCCGGCGGAATGTTGAAGAAAACCGTCAAAATTCCAACGTACACCGCCCCACCCCCGCCGCCGAGAGAAATGATGAGCAGTCCCACTAAAAAGCCGACGATCGGCAGCAAAATGTACTGGATCATGTTATGCAGCCTTCGCTTCGGTCAGGGTCGATATCCAGCGCAAGACCAGTCGTTCAAAACTGACTTCCACGTCGGCCGCGGCATCCTGAAAGAACCCGGCTTCCTCAAGCGCTACAAAGCCATGCAAGACACTGCGAAAGCCACGGGCAAAATGGAGTACTTCTTCCCGGCTGCAGGCACAGGGTTCCAATACCTGATAGAGAATCTGTACCACAGCGTGCCCGGTTTCCTGCACGCCCTGATCGGCACAGGTCGGGAAGCGCAGAATGGCTTTATACAATTCGGGATTCTCTTTGGCAAACTGACGGTAAGAGCACGCCATAGCCAGAAGGGCTTCCGCACCCGAGCGGCCCACCGCGGCAGCCCGCAGGGTATCCGCCAGGCGATTCACTGCCAGGCTGGCGATGCCTGAAGAAAGCTCTTTGAGCCCATTAAGGTGATTGTAAAGTGCCGGCGACTTCACCCCCAATCTCTCAGCCACCTGCAGCAAGGTAACGTTCTCAAGCCCCTTCTCTTCTGCCAGTTCAGCCGCTACGTTCAATATAGCCTGCAAATCCAGATTTCGTTTTGTGCTCATTTTTTCTCGATTTAAATTAATATGATTAACTATAAATAAACTGTATTAATTTGTCAATAGATCAATTTTCTTTTTCCTTAAAACAGCAACGGACAGGTTTCCCTATCCGTTGTATTTGATTTACCAATGTCCGGGCGTGAAGCTATTCTTCCGTCAGCATCTTATGCGCGTTCTCCACGTATTCCAGCGACTGATGGCGGAAGTAGGTATTGTACAGCGAAGCGTAGTGACCGCCGTTGGTGAGCAGGCTTTGATGCGTGCCCTCTTCGATCACGGCGCCGTTTTCCATCACCAGAATGCGGTCCGCGGATTTCACCGTCGAGAGACGGTGCGCGATGAGGATACTGGTGGTCTGTGACAGGATCAGGTTGAGGGCCTGCTGAATCTGCCATTCGGTGAAGGGATCGATGGAAGCGGTGGCCTCATCCAGGATGAAGACCGCCGGTCGCTGCACCAGCACGCGCATCAGCGAGACCAGTTGCCGCTGCCCCATCGAGAGCTTGGCACCGCGTTCACCTACCTGCGTGGTCAGCCCGTCCGGGAGCGTATCCAGCCACTCGCCGTCGCCGATCTTCCGCGCCAGCTCCAGGATTTCAGCGTCCGTGGCTTCTTCACGCGCATAGCGGATGTTTTCGGCTACCGTTCCCGAGAACAGGAAGGGCACCTGGTTGACGATACCCAGATGGCGGTGATAGTCAGTCAGATCGAACGAACGGATGTCGTTGCCATCGATCAGGATGCGTCCGCCCTGGAATTCATAGAAGCGCGCGATCAGCTTGGCGATCGAGGTCTTGCCCGCGCCGGTGTGGCCCACAATCGCCAGGTTCTCCCCGGCCGCAATGGTCAGACTGAAATCCTGCAGGATCGGCTCGCTTTCCTTATAGTGGAAGTACACGTGGTCGAAGACGATCTTGCCTTTCAGCGCCGGCACCCGCCGGCCGCCGGTCTGGATGACCCGATTCGGGGTATCGATCAGGGCGAACACACGTTCAGCCGCCGACAGGCCATTCTGGATGTTGGTCCAGAAAGAGGTCAGGTTCATCACCGGGAAGAGGAAGCGATCCAGGCTGAGCAAAAACAGGTACCACGCGCCCACGTTCACGATCCCCTGGATGGCGCTCATACCGCCCACGTACACCATGAAAGCCGTGGCCAACCCATTCAGGGCGTTCAACGCCGGGAACACAATCGACAGCACCAGTCCACGTTTGACGTTGACGTGGTACGAGGTGGTATTGGCGTCATTGAAATCGCCGTAAATGCTGCCTTCCTGACGGAAGTTCTTGGCGACCGCGATGCCGCTGACCGTTTCTTTAATGGTCGAGTTGACGTTCGCCATGGCGCGCATGCCCTGGCGGGTCACTTTGCGGGCCAGGGTGCGGTAGACGATGGCAAAGACCAGCACAATCGGGATGAGGGCCATGACATACAGGGTCAGCTTCCACTCAATGTTGAAGATGACGATGGCCAGGATGAAGGCCTCCACAAACTGGGCGGCCACGTCCGTGACCAGGCCGATCAGGTCGCCAAAATCGCGTGTATCTGAAGTAATGCGCGAGACCACCTTACCCGAAGAAAACTCGTCAAAGAACGACAGGTCGTGGCTGACCGCGGCCTGATAGGTATCCATGGCCAGCGCGGCCACCACACTCGCAATTGAGCGCGTGATCAGCCGCCGGGAGGCCAGGTTGCTGAACCACATCACAAAACCGATGGCCAGCACGATCAGGCCGATGGTGATCAGCGATGCCAACTGCGGAACGCCGTGCAGCAAATTGACCCCATTCGACACGACCACCGGCAGCAGCGAGCCTGCCCCGGCGATCAACAGGGTAAACAGCGACACCCCCACCAGGCGGTGCCACTCGGGTTTAAAGTACTTGAGAATTCGCCGGAACAGTTCCCGGTCTGAATAAGTACGGTCGTATTTCTCTGCGTCTAATCCTTCGAAAAAGCCCATAATATCACTTCACTGGTATGATCCACAAACCCATTGCTCTTCGCTTACTCACTGAAGATGCGCCGATAAGACTCAGAGGTCTTCATTAATTCATCATGGGTGCCCACAGCGACCAGCTTGCCGCCACGTGACACCAAAATCAGGTCCGCCCAGCGGATCTGCGACAGGCGGTGGGTAATGATGAAGGTGGTACGTCCCTTGGCTGCAGCGTAGATAGCGCGCTGGATCTTATCCTCGGTGGCCGAGTCGATGGCCGAGGTCGAGTCATCCAGAATCAAAATGCGCGGATCGGTCAAAAAGGCCCGTGCCAGCGCCAGGCGCTGCCGCTGCCCACCCGAAAGGGTGACACCGCGTTCGCCGATGACCGTCTTAAAGCCCTCGCTCAGGGTATCGATGAATTCTTCCGCCTGGGCAGCCTGCGCGGCCTCCAGAATTTCATCTTCGTTGGCCCCCGGTTTGCCGAAGGCAATGTTATCGGCAATCGAGCGCGAGAACAAGAAGATGTCCTGCTCGATGATCGAGATGTTGCGCCGCAGGGCTTCCAGGTTCCAATCGCGCACGTCCACGCCGTCCACCAGCACCTTCCCGGCACTGACGTCGTAGGTACGGTTGATCAGGCGCGCCAGGGTCGTCTTGCCTGAGCCCGTTTGCCCCACAATGGCCACGGTTTGCCCCGGGGCCACCTTGAAGCTGACGTTTTCCAGCGCTGGCTCGGCGGCTTCGTAGCGGAAAGTCACGTTCTGGAATTCCACTTCGCCGCGCATCGGGCCGGTATAGCCATTGACGTTCTGGTCCAGATTATTTTCGCGGTTCATCAGTTCGAGAATGCGTTTGGCACCGGCCAGTCCCAGCGAAATACGGGAGTAGGCCCACATCGACGAAAAGGTCGGGAAGTCCAGCATCATCAGCAGGCCAAAATAGCCCACCACGTCGCCGATGTTGATCTGCCCCGCACGGAAAAGCAGCAACGCGTGCAGCAGCCCGGCCGCCAGGGCAATGTAATACAGCAGCAGCGGCAAAAAGCGGCTTTCCACGAAGCCCTGTTTCACCGAAGCGTCGCGGTAGCGCGCCACGTTCTTCTGGAACAGTCCGATCTCGCGCGCTTCCTGAGCGGATCCCTTGACCGTTTCGATGCCGTCCAGTGACTCTGACAGGCGCGTGTTCAACTTGCCGAACGAATCGCGCACTTCCTCGGTCACCGGCTCCAGGCTCTTCAAGTGATAGCGCAGCAGCACGAAGAATAGCACCGTGAAGATGGCCGGAGTAATGATCAAAGAGGGATGGTAATTCGAGGCCAGAATGAGCGGCCAGATCAAAAAATTCAGCGAACCGACCACCATGTTCATCCCCGGGCTGAACAGGTAATTGACCTCGCGCACGTCGTAGGTCGCCCGCGACATGGTATCCCCCACCGGCTGCAGGTTATGGAAGGTCATGCTCTTGCCCAGCAGATTGATGTAGATCTCCTGCCGGACGTTCTTTTCCACCCGCTGCGCGATCAGTTCGAAACCAAAGTTGCGCGCAAACTGCAGCACGCCGCGGCCCAGGTTGACCGCCGCGATCACCAGCGCGATGTGCAGCAGCGCTTTCAGATCCGGTTGGGCTGCCGAGACCACGTTGAAAGCGTCCCCCACGCTTACTTGAGTGACCGCCATGAAGGCAGCGTTGCCAAACGCTCCCAGCGTCGCGATCAGCACAATTGGCCACTGCCGCAGTGTATGCGACAGTACCCAGCGCAATGGAGAGCGCCGGTCAGTAACATATTTCATCGGAAGAGTAAATTCAGCAGTGTTTTCAGACATAAGACAATTCTTCACAAAAAGCCAGGCGAGTCATACACGCTCGCTGGTAGGCAAGAGGGAAGGGCTCGAAGAGATCAGCACGTTCCTGCCCGCAGACAAG
>JAAZOQ010000191.1 GCA_012797695.1 Anaerolineaceae bacterium
ATGTTGCGTTCCATGATCTCCACCCGTTCGCGTGCTTCGCGGATGCCATAGATTTCTACGGATAGGGCAAAGCGATCCAGCAGCTGCGGCCGCAGATCCCCTTCTTCAGGGTTCATCGTTCCTACTAAAATGAAGCGAGCCGGGTGGCTGAAGGAAATGCCTTCACGCTCGACGATGTTGACGCCCATCGCCGCTGCGTCCAGCAGGACGTCGACCACGTGGTCGTCAAGCAGGTTGACTTCATCGATGTAAAGCATGCCGCGGTTGGCGGCAGCCAGTACACCCGGTTCGAAGGCGCGCACCCCTTTTTGGATGGCCTTTTCAATGTCTAGGGTGCCTACCACCCGATCTTCGGTTGCGGATACGGGTAGATTGACGAAGGGAGTAGGTCGCGTAGTGACCGGCAGTTCTTCACCGCGTTCGTGACGCTCGCGGCATTCGGTGCACCAGGTAGCTGGTTTATCCGGGTCGCAGCCGAAACGACAGTCCGCCACAACTTTGACGCTGGGCAGCAAGGCAGCCAGCGCGCGGGCAGCCGTGGATTTGGCGGTTCCGCGTTCACCGCGGATAAGAACGCCCCCGATGCGGGGATCGACCGCATTGAGCACCAGCGCGCGGCGCATACGGTCTTGACCAACAATGGCAGTGAATGGATAGATAGCTGGCATAGAAGCAAATCTTCCTTAATTGGTAGGATTCAAGCTTTCGTAAGTGTACCACAAAGGTTTTTCAAAGAAAAATTTTTGCCGCTGCTTTTTGTTTGGTCCCGGCAAGTAGCTGTGCTATAGTAAAAGGAATTTTTTATGAAGGATGCAGGCTATGGAACTTTCAGAAAGTGCACAGAAAGTACAAAAAGCCCTGGCGGAATGGGGAATCGAAGCCAGGGTCGTGGAATTACCCGATTCCACGCGTACCGCGATCGAAGCCGCGCAGGCCATCGGCTGCACGGTCTCGCAGATCGTCAAATCGCTGGTCTTTCGTGGGGCTGAAAGCGGAGCGGCGATTTTAATCGAGGCCAGCGGCACCAATCGCGTCAACGAGAAAGCCGTCGCAGCTCTGGTTGGCGAAAAGATTGTCAAGGCAGATGCTGATTTCGTGCGCGAACAGACCGGTTATGCCATTGGCGGCATTCCCCCGCTGGGGCACGCTCATCCCATGAAAGCGGTGCTGATCGATGAAGATTTGCTGCAGTATGCCGAACTGTGGGCGGCTGCGGGCACCCCGCATGCGGTTTTCCGTTTGACCCCCGCTGAATTGCTCAAGATTGCCGGCGGAACAGTGGCAGCGATTAAATAAAGAAGAGGCTGGCCACTGCCAGCCTCTTCTTTTTCTAGATCAGGTTGAAGAATAATGCGGCGGAAGGCCCCCACATGGTACTGCCATCGAAGTTGGGTGAGAATGCAAAAAGCATAGTAATCACGCAGATGATTGCCAGCACCACCAGGCCCAGTTGGGCGTAACCCAAGATCAGCCCGGTCAGAGCCATACCATCACCGGTCAGGGTACCGTTGCTTTCGCGGATTTCTTTCTTGGCCATGTGCCCCGTGATCACGGCAGCGATTGCTCCAAAGAAGTGAATCACGGGCAGCCAGCTTAGAATTCCGCAGATCATACTGGCTACCGCCAGGGTACTTTCGTGCCGGTAGACCGGTGTATAAGGAGGAATGGTGTAAGGGTTGTTATTTTCTGGAATAGTCATTTTTTCTCCTGTTTCCCGCGAACGGGGTCCATTTCGATTTTATACCTAATATACGCAGACGCAAATCAAGGGTTGCAAATTAAAAAGAAGGAGCCGGTTTCCCGGCTCCAGAGCAGTAGAACTTGAAATTAACCGTTGATCAAATGGATCAGCCAGGCTGCACCTAAAGCCACCAGGATCAGTGCCAGCACGCCCAAGGCGAAGTACAGGTATCCCAGCACCAGACCGGTACGCGACAGCTTGATGCCGGTGAGGGTACCATCGCTGGCTTTGATCTGGCGGTGAGAAATGTGTCCGGTGATGATCGCTGCCAGCGCGCTGAACGGTGCCAGCAGCATGGCCACCAGGGGTTTCATGTGGATCACGGAATGCAGCAGCACCAGAAAATAAGAAAAGATGCCGGTGAGTGTACTGACGAGAGCCAGCACGCTGAAGCCTTTCTCTTGCGGTTGGGGTGAATCGGAATGAGTTTCGATAATATCAGACATGGTTGTTTCCTCCAGAAGAATTTATTCAATCATATCTCAAAACGATGAAAACTAAATAAGCATTGGCAATGGTGATTGAATTTAGCTTCTTGGATCATGAGAAAGCTTAAAATAATTTGCACATTACAAATTTGTAATTAGGGGAGGGTATTTTGGGGGTAAGATAGCCAAAGATATTTGCGGGGAAGACACTCAACATTGCGGGGGAAGAAATGCAGCCATTCAAGAAAGTTATATTCATTGGGGCAGCTCTGCTGCTGATCGCGGCCCTGTTCACCACAGCCCAGGCGGACTATCTAGGTCCCAACCGGGTCATC
>JAAZOQ010000192.1 GCA_012797695.1 Anaerolineaceae bacterium
CCAGTAGCCGCTGGGGATCTGGCTGATCTTGCCGCCACTTTCGTAGGCGACCGGGTCACTATCGAAACGCGCCGAAAAGTCCCAGGCGGCAGTGGTCATGGGCTGGCCGCAGGAGCCGTCCTGCTTGAGACATTTGATCCAGACACGCCAGTAGGTTTGGCCACTGAGATCCTCGCGGCTGACCGCCATCCAGCCGGCATCCAGGGGAACGGTATTGACTGTAATAGCGCGGCCGGTATACAGCCAGTTTTGTGTGATCGAGGGGGCTCCTGCAGACGTGAGCGGTAGATAAGCGTTTTCAAGCGAAGCCAGAAAATCCCAACCAGAAACCTGGCCGATTCCCTGGCGCAGCGCGTTAAAGGCTTCGTCCGTGGTATCTGCCAGGTAAGGCTGTGGCGCGTCCACGTCTTGGAGCGGAACCACTCCTTTGCGTCCGCTTTCCGCGGTGGGCAGTGAAAGTATGGGTTCGTATAAGGCTGTAGGGGCGGTCAGGGTTTGCAGGCTGGCGTATGTGATCAACGAAAGACTTTGGGAGGTGGAAAGCCAGCGATACGCAAAAACCCGCTGGGGCATTTCTACCGGAGAAATTGCCAGGGTTCCCTGGTCGAGGTGATAAGCTGTGAGGTAGTGTTGATTAGGCTGATCGAGAATGGACATGATCTTTTGCCCATCATTTGACCAGGCAGGTTGGCAGCCCAGCCCCACTTCTTGGGGGGAATCGGCTGCGGTAACGGAGGCGATTCGCTCGATGACGGTATTGGACGAGCTGATTTTGCACCAGGCTAGCTGTACCCCGTCTGGGGCCCAGCGCGGAGTTTGGTATTGCGCTTCGCTGTCGTTCGTGATCTGGCGAAAGCGGTCCTCTGCAGATTGCAGGTCGGCCGTCCAGACCTGGTCGCTGCCGGAGCGATTGCTGATGAAAACCACGGTGTGCCCATCTGTTGACCAGTCAGGGTCAAAGTTATCCCCCGTGTTGAGAGTTAACTGGATGGGAGCTGCGCCGGCATCCACGGTGGACTGCACGACCAAGTCAAGATGATCGCCATCCAGCGTTTGGTAGACGATGAATTGCCCATCGGGTGACCAGCTGGGGGCGCCGTCATAGGCATTCGAGTGGGTGAGCTGCGTCAAAGCTTCGGTGCGCAGGTCAAGCAGATAGATTTCCCAGTATCCGCTGCGGTTGGAACTGAAAGCCAGCTGGGTGCCATCCGGGCTAAGGGCCGGGTCTGTGTCATCCCAGTTGTCAGCGGTGAATCGTGTAATCGTGCTGGAATCTGGCCCGAAGGTAAACAGGTGAGTATAGAGTCCATCCCCCTGGGCAAAGATGACGAGGCCTGCACTGCCCGTGGCTGAAATACTTTTAGAAGCGGTGGCTGTGTTTTGGCTGGGCACAGTGGAGAGTGTTGCGGTGGGGCTGGCTGTCGCCGTGGTTTCAGGAGAGACGGTTGCTTGAACTTCTGATGCAGCCGCTGTCTTTTCTTTCTTCTGGCAGGCCGTCAGTAACAGACTGGCAATGACCAGTACCAGAAGAGAACTTTTCAAAACCTGATTTTTTCTGGTTGGTTTGCTCATGAACGGCCTTTCTTGGGTTCGCTCGCTACTGCTGTGAACTGGCAGAGCTCCAGAACAGCGCGGGATCGATGGGATAAAATTCTTCTGATAATGCCCAGGTGCAATAATTGTACCTTTCTTGGTCAGTGGCAATATCAGTATTGGAAGAATAAGCAATGGTGCCGAACTGCGCATCGGAGGGCCCAACCCGGATTTCGAGATGCAGGTGTTCGATATTTTCAGAAGAATTCCCGGTGGCCCCGATGGCTCCAATGATCTGCCCACAGGTAACGGTATCGCCTACTTTTAATGTAGGAGAGTCTTTCATGTGAGCGTACAGGGCATAGATCGAGCGGTGATTGTCATCCCAGGTGAGCTTGGGCAAACTCTGATCGCACGGGGAATGCTGCTGAATGTCTTCCTCTGTCAGCGGATCCGGCAATTGGATCTGGGCCAGTAATTCTGGTGCAAGCGTTTCTACCGGGGTTTCGATCATGAGCATGTTCCCGTAGGGAAAGCGGTCATCGGTGAGGGCCACTACTTTGCCGGGCAAGAGAGCCTGGATGGGGTAGCCATCATCGGTATTCAGTGGGTCACCTGTATAATGAGGGATTGTGCTGGTGTGATAGAAACCCAGATCGATGGCTGGATGATTCTTGAAATCGCCTACTCCCTCGCGAAAAGGGTATTTGAGGATGAAGGGATTGGAGGTGATGTAGCGCAGGTCTTCCAGCGTGATATTCGCCAAAGGGGAACATACTCCGCTGACCAGAGGCACGGTAGTAGCGGTTGGGGTCAGGGTAGCTGTAGACGTGGCCGTTGGGATCACAGGCGTGACCTGCGTGGGAAGGGCGGTCGGAGCAGGCGTAAGCTGCTCCATCGACGCGCACCCGCTCAGCAAAAAACCGGATAAAAGAAGAGCAAGCAGAGAGCGTTTCATTCTTATTTTTGAGCGAGCTGAATTTCCTGGCTCGAGAAAACCTCATTTTCCAGATAGCTGAGTTCGACCCGCACTGATAGTGGGTAGGTGACCGGGACGGTGCGTATGTGCAGGGTGAATTTCAAAACGTTGCCGAAGTTTTCCATGATCGTGGCCCGACTGAGTTCGGCACCGGCCGCATCTTTCAGGATCAGTTCGAGATCAGGTTGGGTAGACCCATTGCTTAATTTCACCAGCACCTGTACCCGGCGCTTGTCGTCTGAGAGGACAGCGGTCACCTCGCTGAGGGTGGCCGGTTTTTCGGGCATCGTGCGGATACGGGAAGGAACTTGAGCATCGTCCATTATTTCTCCTTGCTCGAAGGAGCGATCCTTCGACATTCCATATAAAAGCGTTTTTCGTTGGCTTCACCCATCGAGAAAGTCTTGCGCGGCAGAACGCCATCCACGATCACGGTCTTGAAGAGATCGCTTTTTGCCATACCAGGCAGATAAAACCCGATGTTATGCGGTTGAGCGCCCAGCTCACACACAGTTTCATCCCCATGGACGTAGTCGATCGTGCCTGCCTGCCCCGATTGGAGCCACTGATCCAGAAAAGTTTGCAGCGTTCCCACCGGCAGATTGGCAGAAGGCTGGCGAATGGTCGCCACAAAACTGCCTTGCGGAGTGATCAAACCAAAATGGTGTTCCCCTGACAGCGAAATATTGACTTGCTGTTTCATTTCTACAGCAGTCATGGATTTGCTCAGAGAAAAACGAGTACCGAAATAGGCCTGCAGAGCTTCGATTGGGTCTTGTTGATTGTTGAAGAGCACGCGGTGGATGGGGGCAAATTCCAGCCCGCCGTCATGGACGTTTTCGATCTCGACCAGAGCGTAGCGGGCCGGGTGTTCAGGCCCGACCTGGTCTTTGATTTTCTCCCAGATTGACTTGGCAGTGGCCAGCGAGTGATTCCCATCACCTACCGCAAAGAGCAAAACGCCTTTCTCGGCGCCCACCTGATACTTTTTCTGAAAAACTTCGGGTTGGCTGAGGAAGGTGAGACCGTCAATGATTTCCCGCTCGAGCTCTGGTTGATCAATGTCCCGGCCACACAGGTGGCCG
>JAAZOQ010000193.1 GCA_012797695.1 Anaerolineaceae bacterium
GCGCGTACGTCGAAGGACGGCCAATACCATTCTCTTCAAGCACCTGAACCAGTGAAGCTTCGGTATAACGCGGAGGCGGCTGAGTAAAATGCTGTTCAGGCAGCAAGCGTAAAAGCTGCTGCTTTTGTCCCTCTTCCAGACCCGTTGGAATTTTGACGTTGTCGGCGTCCTCGGATTTTTGATCTTCATCCTGAGCTTCTTCGTAAACGATCAAGAAACCCGGGAAGCGCAACGTCGAACCAGAAGCACGAAACAGATACTGGTGAGCACTGCCGGCAGCGGTCACATCCACTGACATCGTGTCGTAGATAGCTGTTTCCATCTGAGAAGCAACGAAGCGTTGCCAGATCAACTGGTACAACTTGAATTGCTCGGGGGTCAGGTGCGCTTTCAAGCGGTCCGGAATGCGGAAAACCGACGTCGGGCGAATCGCCTCGTGTGCTTCCTGAGCGGATACAGCGCGCGTCTTGTACTGCGGCGCACTGGGCGGCACAAAGCCCTCCCCATATTGCTTCTGGATAAAATCGCGCGTCTCGGCCTGTGCCTGTTCCGCCACGTTGGTGGAGTCAGTACGCATATAGGTGATCAGGCCTGTGGTTCCCCCTTCGCCCACTTCCAGACCTTCATAGAGCTGCTGAGCGATCATCATCGTGCGGCGGGCAGTGTACCCCAGTTTGCGGGAAGCTTCCTGCTGCAAAGTACTGGTGATGAAGGGAGCAGAAGGTTTACGCTTGCGTTCTCCTTTTTTGATCTTGGAGATTGCAAAGGGAGAAACCTCGATTTCCTTTAAATATCCATCGACAGTCTCTTTATTCGAAAGATCAGGGTCTTTATCATCAATCTTAAGCAGGCGCACCAGATAAGCCTGCGCCTTCGTTTTTGGGGTCACCTCTGCGGCAATCGACCAGTATTCCACCGGCACGAAAGCATCGATCTCGCGTTCGCGTTCCACAATCAGACGCAACGCCACCGATTGAACCCGGCCAGCGGAAAGCCGGCTGCGGACCTTTTCCCAGAGCAAAGGGCTGATCGAGTAGCCCACCAGCCGATCCAGAATACGGCGGGCCTGCTGAGCATCCACCAGATTCATATCGATCATACGGGGATGGCTGAAAGCCTCATTGATCGCCGGTTCAGTGATCTCGTGGAAAACCACGCGATGATACAGGTTGGGATCGATCTCGGCCGCCTCGAGCAAATGCCAGGCAATCGCTTCCCCTTCGCGATCAGGGTCTGTAGCGAGATAGATTTCTTCGGCCTCTTTGGCCAACGACTTCAGTTCTTTGACCACCTGCCGTTTTTCATTGGGAACGCGGTACTTGGGTTCGAAATCATGATCGACATCTACCGATAACTCAGAGCGCAGCAGGTCACGTACATGACCCACTGAAGCACGCACCGTATAGCCCTTGCCCAAAAAACGGCCCACTGTTTTGGCCTTGGCAGGGGATTCCACGATCACCAGTTTGCCGCTGCGCGGTTTTTCACGCTTCGATGGGGCGATCATGCCTTCGTGAGCGGGAGTCCGGCCAATGCGGTAAACCTTGGTACCACAGACACTGCACACCCCTACCGTGACCGGGGTGCCGTTCTTATTGAAATCAGCAACCGGGTTGGCGATTTCCCGCTTCTCTTTACAACGTACACAATAAGCTTCCACGAATTCCTCTCCTATAAGAAAGGTGTCAGTTGATTGTCTTTGAGGTATTTCACCAGATCTTTGACCTTCTGGCTTTCCCCGCGCGGACAGATCAACAACGCATCCCCGGTATCGACAATAATCACGTTATCCATGCCGATGGTCACCAGCAAGCGATCGGAATTCGTCGAGCAGATCAAAGAATTGGTCGTCTCAAAACCCAGGTGACGCGCATTAATCAAAATATTACCACGTTCATTTGCCTGTACAACATCAAATAGAGAATCCCAGCTCCCAACGTCATTCCAGTTGAGGTCTCCGGCCGGGATCACTACACAGTGATCGGATTTCTCCATGATGCCATAATCAATGGTTTCAGGGAGGATACTCTGCCAGGCTTCCAGAAATTCTCGGCTGGTATGATCCACACCGATCTGATTCTTGATCGCGGATAACTTCAGCCACAAATCTGGCATCAGCAACTTGAATTTATCCAGAATGACATCTACTTTCCAGATGAACATTCCCGAGTTCCAGCTATAACCACCTTTCTCAAGAAAGGCCTCTGCCGTATTGCGGTCAGGTTTTTCTTTGAAAGCCAGAACGTCAAAAACGTCCATGCCATCAACCTGGCCAATTTTCGAGCCGCTTTCAATATACCCGTACCCGGTCGAAGCAAAAGCCGGGGGAACTCCCAGCGTGACCAGCATATTCTTCTGAGCCACATCATAAGCCGTGCGCAGCACTTTCTGGAACTGAGGAACGTTTTCGATGTAATGATCAGCGGTCAAAACCGCCATCACCCCCTGCGGATCACGTTTCTGGATCGCTGCGGCGGCCATTGCTACCACAGAAGCAGTCCCCCGCGGCATGGGTTCGATCAAGAAATTTTGTGTGGGCAATTCTGGATACTGCAGATGCAACTGCTCTGCCTGACCGGCCACGGTGACCACATAGATATTTTCAGGAGTGAAAAGACCACCCAGACGGTCCACCGCAATCTGAAAAAGCGTGCGGTTGCCAAACAGAGTCAGCATCTGTTTAGGATTCGCCTGCCGTGAAAGCGGCCACAAACGAGTGCCTCCCCCTCCAGCCATAATTACTGCGTAAAAATGATTCTCCATCTACCTTATCCTGTATGGTTCTTGTCTCTCTTTGGCTGCAACATAATTCATGCCGCCAAGATGAGTGGCCAGACCCTTCAGTTCCATCATTGCCAAAGTGGCTGAAACGGTCTGCACAGGTAAACCCGAAAGGCGTGAAATTTCGTCAATATAGGTTGGCTCCTGCGAGAGGTATTGTAACAACTTTTTCTCTTCTGGGGAAACCTCAATTGCTTTTCGAGAAAATTGTTTTTCAGGAAGATTCTGCAACTTCAAGACATCCAGCAAATCGGTCATCTTCAGCAACGGCCTTGCCCCCTGTTCAATCAATTCGTTGGTACCACTGCTTTGCGGGGCCAGGATACTCCCCGGAACGGCAAAGACTTCGCGGCCTTGCTCAGCGGCAAATTTTGCTGTGATCAAAGCCCCACTGGTTTCGCCGGCTTCGATCACAATCGTCGCCAGAGACAGGCCAGAAATGATGCGGTTGCGCGGAGGAAAGTTGCTGCTTTCAGGTTGAGTGCCCAATGGGTAGTCGCTGATGACCGCACCGGCATGGACAATCTCATCTGCCAATTTGCGATGTTCCGGCGGATAGATCACATCCACCCCGCTCCCGAGGACCGCGATCGTTCTGCCGCCGCTCTGAAGCGCGCTTTGGTGAGCAATGGCATCTACCCCCCGGGCCAGTCCGCTGACCACCGTAACGCCATTTTCGGCCAGGAAGCGTGACACCTCCCCGGCTACCTGTTTGCCATAGGCTGTGACCCGACGGGTACCCACTACCGAGATCGCCCAATCATCTTCAGGCGCAAAAGAGCCATTCACAAAAAGCACCGGCGGGGGTTGAGCAATCTCACGCAAGCGGCGCGGATAATCTTCCTCCTGCCAGGTAAAAATCTGTATTCCCTGAGCAGCGATCTTCGCCATCACGGCATCCAGATCGACACTCTTGCGCACCTGCAAGAAATTCTCGATCACCCGCATGGGCAGACCGGCACTCATCAGGCCATTAATCGGGGCATTCCAGGCAACCTCAAGATCGCCAAAAAAGTCGAGTAAATTTTTCATGCGCACGGCGCCTATGCCGCGCACCAAATTGAATCCCACCCAAAATGCTTTCTTTTCCATCCCCGCAACCTTAATCCCAGATCGGACGATTCACTATCATCTCTTTCTTCTCATCGTCAACCTTGACGATAAATGAATCCACAGCCGGGATCAATATTTCTTCTGAATCTTCATCCAACTTGACCATATAAACATCATTGGCCCCGGTCAACATCACTTCCACCAGCTTGCCAAGATAGTTTCCATTTTCATCGAAAACCCGCATGCCCAGTACCTGATGAGGATAATAACGGCCCTCAGGAGCTTCTTCAAGATGTTCGGCATGCAAATACACCCGTTGATTTCGAAAAGTCTGCACCGCATCACAATCGGCCATTCCATCGAAATGGAGCAGATAATTCTGATCCATCTTGCGGATAGTCTCGATCGAATAAGCTTCTTTCTTCTCCCCAATCAGCAGAACCGTGCCTATTTTGAGCTTGACTGGGTATTCCGGGTAAAGTTCGAAAATCACTTCGCCCTTCACCCCGTGGGGGCGGCGAATCCGCCCAATGCAAACGCACGAAGGCTCGCCGGGGTGCGGCGAGCCTGTTGTGTGTGCATGGTCTTTGGTAAAACCCTGATTCTCTATCATCGAGGTTCTACAACATCCAGTGAAGCCTGTTTCCCTTCACGCGCTGCAGCCACACGCAGCAAGATGCGCATTGCATTTGCGACCCTGCCGCCCTTGCCGATGACACGTCCCATATCTTCTTTGGCAACGTGCAATTCCATAGTCTCGCGACCTCCCGTGCGGGTCTGGCTTACCACCACCTGAGAGGGATCGTCGACCAAAGACAGCGCAATGTACTCGATCAGTTCTTTCACGGTTCCTCCTCGAAGAGAATAGAAAATCTTAGGCTTTAGCAGCGTGTTTTTCGTATGCAGTTTTTGCCTCAGCCAGCAGACCTTCCAACGCTTCACCTTTCTTGAAGCGCTCGAAGCGGTCCATCAAACCAACTTTCTGGAAAATGCGAGTGACGGATTCGCTGGGAACAGCACCGTTCTTCATCCACTCATACACCTTTTCCTCTTTCACCTCAATGGTGAAGGGATCGGTGGTCGGGTTGTAAGTACCGACAATTTCCAAAAAGCGACCGTCGCGGGGGCTTTCTTTATCCGCAACAACGATACGATAGCTGGGCTGATGCCGCATACCTGTCTTGCGCAAACGAATTCTAACCATCGAGCATGTCTCCTGTTTCAAATAAATGATCAAAAAATAGGGTGATTCAAAAGAATTGACTTTGGCGAGGGCACGCTGAAGGGGGCGCTATCCGCCGTTTTTTCTTTGATCACTTGAACATACGGGAAAGACCTCTCCCGTTTGTTTTCTGAATCGTCTTCAACAGCCGCTGAGCATCGCGGAACTGTTTGATCATACGATTGACATCCTGCACATCCGTGCCAGCACCGCGAGCAATGCGGCGGCGGCGCGAAGCATTCAAGAGGTCGGGGTTGCGACGTTCCTTGGTCGTCATAGAACTGATGATGGCTTCCACTTTCTTCAACTGGGCTTCTGCTTCATCGGCCGGGACATTTTTGACAGCCTGTCCCATTCCACCGGGGAGCATATCCATAACCTGTTGTAAAGAACCCATCTTCCGCAATTGTTTCAACTGCTGGGCATAATCTTCAAGGGTAAACTGACCCTTGAGCATGCGATCTGCCTGTTCTTGCTGCGTCTTTTCATCGAAAGCTGCTTCCGCTCTTTCGATCAAACCAATCATATCACCCATTCCCAAAATGCGCGACGCCAATCGGGAAGGATCATAGGCTTCCAGCGCGTCCACCCCTTCGCCGGTACCCAGGTATTTAATCGGAACACCAGTCACACTGCGGACGGAAATCGCCGCCCCACCGCGGGCATCGCCATCCATTTTGGTCATGATCAAGCCAGTAATCTTTACCGTATCACGGAAACCCTCAGCAATGTGAACCGCTTCCTGGCCTACCATTGCATCCACCACCAGCAAGA
>JAAZOQ010000194.1 GCA_012797695.1 Anaerolineaceae bacterium
CGGCGTGGAGCCCATCACCGCCGTTTCCGCGGCAGCGGTGGGGCACACCTGGGCCGGCAGTACCGGGGGCATGGCCATCTCGCTGCAGGTGCTTTCGGGCATCACCCACGATTCCTTCTCTGCCCTGTTCCCTTCCGCCGCCCTGCTGCTGGGCCTGGCCATGATCCTTTCGGGGCTGGCCGCCGCCTGGCTGCTCGGGCAGAAGCAGCAGTGGTGGCGGGTGCTCGTCACCGGCGCCGTCACGGCCCTCGTCCATTACATCCTCGGCGCCATCGGCCTGATTCCCATCAGCGCCCTGGTCGCCTCCGTGGTCGGCTTCGGCGTGGGCATCGCCCTCAGCCGCAACCCGCGTAATCCGCAGCCAGGTCCGCGCCGTGACCCGGCCTTGTGGGCCGGGCTGATCGCCTACGGCATCCTTGTCGTGGTCATGCTGCTCGTCTCACTGCTGCCCGGCCTGAACCGCACCCTTTCCGCCTACACCTGGACCCTGCAGTTCCCGGCCGTGACCACCGCAGCCGGCACCGTCACCCCGGCGGAAGGCGGTTACCTGCTGCACTATTTCACCCATCCCGGCGGATTGATCCTGATCACCATCGTTCTGGCCCTGGTGGTCTTCCGCCTCTATCCGCAGATTCCCTGCCCCGACCTCCGTGCCGCCTGGCGCTCCACCGTGCAGTCGGGCATCCCCGCCAGTCTGGGTACCCTCTTCATGATCGGCCTTTCGACCATCATGGAACATACCGGCATGACCCAGGCCCTGGCCATGGCCCTGAGCGCCGGCGTTGGCAGCCTGTATCCGCTGTTCGCACCCCTCATTGGGGTGCTGGGCAGCTTCGCTACCGGCAGCAACGTCAACTCCAACGTACTCTTTGGCGTGCTGCAGCGTGAAGTCGCGGTGCTCGTGGGCGCCAATCCTTTGACCGTTCTGGGGGCGCAGACCACCGGCGGCTCTCTGGGCAGCAGCATCGCCCCGGCCAAGCTGGCCATCGGCACCAGCACCAGCTCCGCCAAGGGGCATGAAGGCGAGGTACTGCGCCGCACTTTGCCCATCAGCCTGGTGATTGCCCTCCTCATTGGTCTGGTAACCCTGCTGATCAGCTAGCCGCAGACTCACTTCTTGAGATTTTTCCTGCCCGCCATTACAATCAAGTCAAACTTCATTGCAGAAAGTGCCTCGATATGAACCTCTCGAATTCCTCTCTTCCTCACGTTGTCATCGTCGGTGCCGGCTTCGGCGGATTGCGCGCGGCGCGCGCCCT
The DNA here is from genome assembly GCA_012797695.1 of Anaerolineaceae bacterium. Classification (GTDB taxonomy): domain Bacteria; phylum Chloroflexota; class Anaerolineae; order Anaerolineales; family Anaerolineaceae; genus UBA6107. The sequence goes on from JAAZOQ010000194.1 coordinate 1,260, forward strand.
TGCCAAAGCTCCCGTGCGGGTGACCCTGGTGGATAAGAATAACTATCACCTTTTCCAACCGTTGCTCTATCAGGTGGCAACCGCCGGCATTTCGCCGGATGAGATCGCCCATCCGGTGCGCGGCATTCTGCGCAGCCAGAAGAACTTTGAGTTCGTTCTGGGCGAGGTGCGCAGTGTGGATTTGCCCGGCAAGGTACTGCATTCCAGCGCGGGCGATATTCCCTTCGACGCCCTCATCCTGGCTGCGGGCGGAGTGACCCAGTTCTTTGGTATGGAGTCGCTCGAACGCAACGCTTTTGGGCTGAAGAACATCGGTGATGCTACTTCGGTACGCAATCACCTGCTCACCATGTTCGAGCTGGCCAATCAGGAACCTGATGCGGCCATTCGTCAGGCCATGCTGACCTTTGTGGTCGTAGGCGGCGGCCCCACCGGTGTCGAGACCGCCGGCGCGCTCTCGGAGCTTTCGCATCTGGTGCTCGCTAAAGACTATCCCCACATGGATGTCAGCAGCGTGAAGATCATCCTTCTTGAAGCCTTCGACAAACTCCTGCCCGCTTTCCCCGCGGAACTCAGCCAGAATACCCTCAGCGTACTGCAGAAAAAGCACGTCGAAGTCCGCTTTGGCGCGGCCGTGACCGATTTCGATGGCGCCCACGTCTCCCTCAAGGATGGCTCGGCCATCGCTACCCAGAC
>JAAZOQ010000195.1 GCA_012797695.1 Anaerolineaceae bacterium
CTAACTGAAGATCCTACTAAACCCAATACATATACTGGCCAAATTACCAATTCTGAGTTTACCGGGAAGCAAAATATCCAGGTGAAATTGGTGAGCAAGTATAACGAATATTATCGTCCGCAAGATGAGGTGATTACCGTCTCAGTGACTCGACAAGATGGGTTGTTGACCACCCCGGGTTTCTATTATGTTCTTTTGGGATTATTGATCGCGTATGTCATTTACCGCATTATTAAGTATTTTTACAAAAAGGGCCATCGTTTAGTTGGGTATGTTTTGGCTAAACAAAATGGAGCGGTCATGCGCGTCCTTAATTTAGCTACGGGAACAAATACCGCGCTATTTGGGCCAATTTTCTGGCAGCGTGATCCAGCCAGAAGTTTGGAAATTCGGTCGTTATTCATCAAAAACATTCGAGGGCCAAAAGAAAGTACGGCTACAGATATTAATGGAGTGCCTACTGATGATTCTTATGACGATGCGAAAATCCACTTCAAATATCGGATGGAATCGGGCACCCGTGGAGAGGGAGATCTAAATGCGAATACTGATCAGGAGATTGGTGATCCTGATTCCCGTATTTCCATAGAGTATGCTCCTTCACTGGTGGAAAGTATTCAATTTGTCCAATCCTCTGAAGATTCTGGACAAAAGCCCAACGTATTAAGCATACTTTTCTTTGTTTTGGCAGTGCTGGCAATTCTTGCACTGTTGACAGTGATGTTTGTTCTCTAGCTCGATATTCATATTTTCAAGGAGGGAAGAATGGCAAGACCTGCATTGGTTATTGGCTTGGGTGGAACCGGACAATGGGTACTTACTTATTTAAAGCGGGAGTTAATTGAAGCATATATTCCTGACCGCAATAATCCCGATCAGTTGAACGAAGATGGTTTACCCAAAGGGGTTCGCTTGCTGGCGTTTGATACGGTTAAAGAGCGAGTAAACGCCAACGGTTCCCAAAATGAATTGGGTGGGGATATTCGTTTGCGCAAAGTGGGCAGCGTTGAGTTAAACGAGCAAACTGAATATGCTTATTACGGTGGAACGATCCGTCCGGCAGTTAATATCATTTGGGGCGGGGAAAAGGAAGCCAATTATCGTGTTTATGAGCCACAATCCTGGCTTAAGGAATCTTACCCAACCTTCCCGAATTTACCCGAAACCGTAATGTCAGTTACGGATGGCGCAGGCGCGATTCGTCATGTTGGCCGTATGGCTTTAATTGACAACGTTCGCCAGCAAAATTCTTCGATTATTCATCAGCTGAGTAATGCCATTCAAGGAATTGTGGATGACCTGGGCGAGAATGGCATTCAGGCGGGGAACGATCAAGGGGAAAATCATAATCGTCGGTTGGAGGTTATTTTTGTTAGTTCCCTCGCCGGTGGTACAGGTGCAGGTATCTTTATCGACATTGCATTATGGTGCCGCCATCTGCTTGAGGTACGCTTCCCGGGCGCGACCGTTTTTCGTGCTTTTCTCGTGTCTCCATTTGCCTTTACTTCTCCCGGCCCCAATGCGGATACTGGAAAAATGGTCCGTTCATTCGCTGCCTGGCGTGAGTTGAGCCGTTTCTTGACAGTGGGGACACAGAATCAAAGCGGAACGGTTTCTTACGATGGCTTGAATGTGGATAAACAACTCAATTTGAGCAACCGTTTATTTGATGTTACCTATATGATCGATCCCAACCGCGAAGGTAACCCCTTACCGGCAGGGCATCCAGATAAAAATTTGTATCCTTCTGTGGCCCAGGCAATTTCTGCGATTCTCGACCCGGAATCAGGCGGAATGTATTCGCAGGACGCGATCAACTTTGCGTCTGACTTGGGTAATAAGGATGTTCACTGTGCATTCGGGTGCTACACCATCAAAGTGCCCATTTACTATCACTGGCAAAACTTCACAACCAGGCTCGAAGCTGAGACTTTCGAAAAATTATTCGTTCCCACCTTTGATGCGACTGGACTGGCGAATGGCGTGTCTGGCTCAGCAAATGGTGAGCATACTCCTGCAGATGTGAGCCGTAACGCGGTTGTAAATGTCTTGCAAAAAGCGAATTTGCCTTATCAAGAAAATGTTTTCATCAACAGTAAGTTCTGGCAAACGATTGGAAATTGCATTAATAACAGTTGGCATAAAGATGAAGGCAAGATCGGGTTCGTAGCTGCCTCTTTCCCCAAGGATGGTAATTGGGGAACTTACGGTATCAATGGCATCTTTGATGGGATTCGCTCTCATAAAGAGGGAGATGCCATCATGACCGAGATGGAGCGCAATTCTGAATCGCGCAAGTTATGGGAATTGGTTCCGCTTTCTGAGGATCCCTTAAGAGATTTGCGGGATAATCCGCCTCTGATTGAGCGGATCATAACGGATCATTATTCTGAAACCAATGATGCTCCCGGTTCGATGAAGAAATCTCTCAAGAAAGCCGGCGATGCACAGTTTGAGTTGTTCGCCAATTACTTACGCGCAGTTGTTGAACAAGAATTGAATGGTATCAATAATGACCCGAAAATTGCTAAATGTGGCAAGATGGGTTGGGTACGCGATTTCTTGGCAGCTTTGCGTGATGGTCTGGTTGATTATCAGGAATACTGTACAAAGGTGCTCAATCGTGCTTCTTCACAGGATATTACCGGAAGGACGACAAATCAGGCAACACGAAGCTATAACGAATATAAGCTTATAGCTGGTAAGAAAGCGTGGCTCACATTCTGGGATAACAATACGCACCCCAAAGCCCACGAAGCTGAACGAAAATTTTACTTTGACCAGCAGAATTTGGCCAATTTACGTAAAGAAAATCTGCTCTTCGTGCAACACCGGGATACTGCCAACCGTGCGCAAAAATTCATTGAGAATGCCTTGGTGGATCTGGACGCCTGGGTTAAGGTCTTTGTGACTGGTGGATCTCATATCGTTGATAATCAGCCTCAGACCACAGAAGGAATTTTTGCTCAGATCAAGCGTGAGTCTCGTGAAAACCAGGATGAATACAAAGAGACACAAGGCGATCAAGGACAAATGCAATATCTGGGCACTGTGGAATACCCGGAAATTGAGGGCGAAGTTACGAGCAATCTCGCCAGACTGGTTTGGAAAGTCTCCATTGCCAATAATTTCGCTGGTTTACTCTTTGATTTGAGCTGGGGCGATTCTCTGACCAATGGCCGTACTCGTAATGGCATTTACAATCTCACTGAAGCGGTGAAGAAATCGCATGAGGTGGTGCATAAGAATTGTGGAATGCCGTTTGTTCAATTGATCACTACCAATGCTCCAAACACAGTCTTCAACGAGCTACAAAAGAAGTATCAAGATGGAGCCAAGTTCGCCACAGAAATTCAGAACAAGGCAGCACCTTATTGGCGTATGGTGCCTGGTGGAACAGGGCCATATGCCCCCGTCTATGGTAATCCTCGAACAGGTTTGATTTCTATTCGTGCCAATGGCGCAGCTGTAAAAGATCAACAAGATGAAAATGCTCAACAGCAGAATGAACAGAATGAGCCAAATGCTCAGTCGAACCCATTTGTTCAGAAAATGCTGAAGCAGATGAGTCAGACGTCACCCGTTAATTACCGGGTATCCGATCGCTACGACCCCTTCACTTTTACTTTCTTCCGTACGGATAATGTGATCGAGAGCAAAGATTTCAATGTATATACCGAGTGCGAAAAAGCTTACAAGAATCAATATCTGGTGGGTGATGCACATGGTGTCCATACGAACCTGGAACAGTATCATGTCTTCCCACATGAGGTCCATGCTGCTCAGTATGAACGTGAAATTGCGGAGGTTTTACGCCAAAACTTTGACCTGCTCTCTCCAGAAACCGTTGGCTTGTTGAATTATAAAAGCCGTGTAGATGATTTCTTCAAAGCAGTAGCCCTGGGGATCATTCGTCGCCAAATGGTTCAGGCTGATAGCGGTCAAAGAGGGTATGTATGGGTTTATCAGCTTGAGGAAGGGCCAGTGGTCTGGTTATCTGATTTGGAGCAGACCACTATTGCGGATAATAAGCAGAATCCGTATCATTTCATGATCAATCGTGTTTTATACCAGTCTTGTGACTCTCGTACTCGATACAACCAGGTAAATCGCATTGAATGGGATAAATTGCATATCCACATCTGGAATTCTGAGTTGGATCACAGTGCCAACGCTGCCTATAAGGCTCAATACGAAATTCCTGCAGACTCGGCTGGGAGAAAAGCACTGATCGAAAAAGCTGCTGATGCATTGGAAAAAGGATCGACGAGTACCACCTGGCCAATTCTAGCTGATTTTGCGGTGAAAAAAGAAATTGATCTGGCCCATCTCTGTGAATTGAATTTGCGTAAGGCAAATCACGATCAGGTAGGGCTGAATGGGCATGCGGTAATTTAAAGGTTTTGCTCAATTGAAAAATCCATTTGTACGTGCGGTTACTCCAAAGACGGCCAACCCTTTCGAGGGTTGGCCGAATCCCAGCGCGATTAGTGGTACATCTCCTACGCGGCGGTCTTTTTCGCATTCAGGAATGGAAAATCTGCTTCACCATGAAATTCCAGGGAATAGAGATCATTCTTACCACCCCCTGATTGTGTGTTTGGGAGAATTAGCTGAAAGTGCTGCCAGATTTGCGATTGACCAGCAAATGAAAGAAGAAAATCTTTCAGAACCTGATTGCAAAGTCTTTTTCTTGGGTGGAAGCGAAAACAACTTGTTTACTCAACGAGGTTGGAGTAAACGAATTGCACCTCAGAAGCAGATGAGTAATAAGCAAGAGTACTTGAATTGGTTTATTCACAATGTCCGTCAGATTAGCCCAAATATTCAAGAAGAGATGAATGGTACTTCACAAATTATTTTATTGGCTCACTTGAGTGATGAAGAATCAGGCGCGCTTGGGCCAATTCTTTATTTACTGCGGTCTTTTACCCCTTCAGAGCATGCTTCAATTTCTTTGATTGTGGCACCGGAACAGCCTGGGCAAACAACGAATACCATTCCTGGGCTTCAAGCTGTCCAAAATTCTCTTTCATCCTTGCGAGAGATTATTCGTTATAGTTGTCCCGGGTATTACCAGCAAGAAAAATTTCCTCTGGAATTACAGCAATTGGCTACTGAAAGTCGACTTGTTGATGGAGAGTTTTGGGTTCACAGTCAAACAGGGGGAAAAGAGGCGGACTGTGAACAAATGGCTGAATTTCTCTCCATTTTACTCAATCAGACCAGTAAGTTGTTTGTTGATCAACAGGTATTGAATGGCATGGCGCAAGGGATTGACCTGAATGAAAAAATTGGTATTCCATTAATCAATGAAGTGAGATGTGCTTCAGTCTATTTACCAGTGACAGAACACAGGAATTTTCTTCAGGCTTCTCTTGCTAGAGAATTGTTGATTGGCTCACAGGGTATTTTTACTCTGGGCGAAAACATTGAAAGCCAAAGAACTTTGCTGGATATGTTTCTGCAGTACCCGGAGTTTGCTCATCCTCTTTATTTATGGACGTTTGATGGCAATCCTGTGGGCGAAAATGGGATGTGGCCTACTATCGTAGATATTCAGCGATTTGCTGAGCAATTCAGATTGCGATTGATGGCTTACATTAATCAACAATTTTTGCTGAATATGTCATTGACGACAATTAATGGCTTTCTGCGGCTGTTATTGGAGAGGATTCAAGGTCGAAAACGGGCATTCCTTTTGGCTGAGAGACGTGACCTCTACGATTTTTCTGTAGAAGCAGAAAAAGTAGTCAATAATATTCAATCGTTATTTGCAGGTTGGCTAAACCTTCTTGTTCCTTTGAAAGAAACTCCTGACCAGTTTGCTTTTACCCCTGAACAAAATCAGTCATCTGGCATCACATTGGCTCAGATGATTGAAAATAACTTGCAAGAGAGTTTGTCTGATTTGCAGGCGTTGAGCCGAAGGGTTTATTCTATTGCGGCAATTGATGGAAATATTGCCCGAGATCCTTCTTTGCCCATGAGAATCCAACAAAAGATTAAAAATGATCATTTATCTGAAAAGATTAGTTGGTGGTTGGTAGATACCGCATACGATAGTTCACTGCGGTTGTTTATTGAGGAAAAATCTTTCACTTTTGATCAGATTGATGAAAGTTTTTGGGCTGCGCTCGATCAATTATTGTCCGTATCCACTTCAGAAATGATGATTTTGGATAAAGCTCAGTTTGAAAAAGTCCTTCCGAACGTAATTCAAAAATTGGTGATTGTAAACGAGTCCGGTTTCCATGATGATCAGGTATTACCTGTGGCACAGAGAAAAATATTGCTCTCCTATGCGGAAGGGTTGATCAGGAATGCTGGCCCCCAAATATTTTATAGTCAATTGTCTGATATCCAGCTTTTTGGGAATTTACCTTATACAAAAGTAACGGCCCTTGAACTGGATATTGGCCTTCGGCTTGATCAAACTACGAACTATTCTGAAGATTTCTTGGAATATATGAATGACCGGCAAAAGATTCACCTGGAAAAGGGGGAAGCTCTTGCCCGAGAGATTGAGCGTAGTTTGTTGCATTTAGCTGATTCCAATCGGATGTTGTTGTCCGAAACGGTATTTTGTTTGCATGAGGCTGAGCGGACAAAACTCTTCTTTGAGAGTTTCCTGGCGGGGTTGATAGAATACGTTCCCAATCAAGCTCGCCCTGGAAAGATTTGGCGGTTAAACCAGGTTGGTCCTTATGCTGCCAGTGATCTTTATGTGGCTGCTGAAAAAGACCGCCCTCTTGATTCTCTGTTTGGAGCTTATAAACAGTTTGCGCTAAACTTATTGCCTCAGAGAATTCCCAATGACAATATCAGTCCTTTTCATGGTTTTAATTGGGAAAGATATCAAAAAACACTTTTAAAAGAAATTTCCGCGGTCAACTTTCAGAATACAGCGAAAGCAATGCTTGTTTCGATTTTTACAAGCTATGAAATTTCATTCCCTGCCAACAAACCGTTGGCGAATTTAGATCAGTATTTTGGGGATTTATTCAATAATTTAGAAACACAGAACTATTTTCGCGATTTAGATGTGGCAAAACTGATCTATTATTTTTTGACTCATCATAGCAATTAGAGGGAGAATTTATGGCAATATTACCGGATATAAATGACTTTCCAGTCAACGAAACGATTGAATTCAATGGGCAGCAGTTAAAGATTCAGCGGTATCTTCAATCCGGATATACCAGTAATGTTTTTGCTGGAACTCTCAGCTCAGATGAATTTCAGGGCGAGCGCCCTGTTGCAATTAAAGTAATCAAACAGGTATTAGGAGAAGAATCGCTAAGACTTTTTCATGATGAATGCAAAGTTCTGGAAAGGTTAATGGAATTTGAAAAAGTCGAAGATCCCTTTACTGCATATGTGTTAAAAGCGGCTCCCATTTATTATGGATGTGGCCAGTATAAGGGAAACAATTATATTGTTATGGAACTGGTTGCGGCAGATGAAATCAACCATCTGATCAAAGCGCAGGGGCAGCTTCCAGAAGAACAGGCAATTCGAATTTCCTGGCAATTATTCCAATTTTTGGAAGTGTTGCATACGAAGGTAGGAAAAACCATTTTTGATTACAAAGATGAAAACTTTTGGTGGGCTGAAGAAAATGGCGGACAAATTCGGGTAATTGATTTGGGCGGCTTGCCTGAGGTACGGGAAGAGGCTCGCTTTCAGGGCAATACCAGGTTAGCGGTATTGAAAACGTCGGCTTTCTTACTGAAAGTGTTTACAGGGAAAAGCCTGTTTATCCCGATGACTCAAGAGTTTGATGATCCCCGCCAAATTATTGAGGATGCTCCGATTACCTGGGGAACGAAAGCATTACTTAAGAAAGCACTGCATATCAACCCCAAATTCAGGCTTACTGATGCTGGAGAGCTTAAGGAAGCTTTTTCTGAATTATATGACTACTGGCAACCGGGGGTTGATTTAAAGACCGTAGTTGAGGAAAACCTCAAGAATTTCGATGGACTTTCAGATAGGCAATCGACAGAAGCGAAAGCGTACGCCACTCGAGCCAAGACTCTGGTCGGAATTCTGGAAGCCCAGCAAAAATTGCCCATGGCTGAAGTGACCATTTTGCAGGAACGCTGCGATAAAGTCTATGAGCAAAGCGAATATTTGATGGGGGGCAAGAACTTGTTTCAGGCAACGGATTACCGTTCGGCTGTAGCTCAATTTAAATTGGGTTTAGAAAATGGCGAAAACGACAAGCTTTATCGCGATTGGCTTCTGATCGCTGAAGCTGCCAGCAAGAATCCAGAAAATGGATTAACCAAAGAAAACCGTAAGGAAATGGAGAAGATAGTCGATCACCTTCAGACCGGGAAATATGCTGAAGCAGTTGCCAGGTTGGAACATCTCCAAAATGAGGATCATATTATCGGTCTTGAGCGGATTATTGCAGAAGCGCAAATATTTTTAGACATTAACCGAGCAAAAGATCTTTCTTCTCAAGAGGAATACCAGTCGGCAGCCTCTATGATCAACCAGACCAGGAATAATCTTTCTCTTCTTTCTGATCTCTCTTCATCTGTCATTGCAGAAATTGGCAACCTGCAAGACCTGTATGAGGAATACGAGTCCCTGGCGCGTACTCGTGGCGAAGCGCAAGCGAAACAAGAAGAAGGGTTCTCTTGGATGGAGAAGGGCGACATGGTCTCGGCTTTTACTGCTTTTGAGAATGCCTGGGGAAAATACCCCGAAACGGCTTTTCATTCTGCGGCAATGACCCGGGCAATGGATCTGTTGCTTCAGCGACAGGATTTCTCGACAGCCGCAAAGTTTGCCGCTTTTGCCCAGAACATGCCAGGGCAAGATCATAAGCTCTTTGAGTTAACAAATGAAGTGGGGTGGTGGTACCGTTTATATCAAGCCTTTGTAGGTGAAGATGCTCGAGGCTTCTCAGCGGCTGTATATTCTCTGAATTCATCAATTTGCAATCAGCCTCACAAATTGGAAATATTAAACGAACTCACGCAAAAATTGATCTCTTTGTGGAAAGAGAAAAATGAAAGCGAAAAGTTAAAAATTATAAAGTCATCGATTGAGTTGACCTTCCCGGGCGGAGAACAATCAAGATTAATAGAAGAGGCTTTAGCGGGGTTCGAGAATCTTCGCTCGCCCGAATTAGTCGATGCAGTGGATACTGGAATCAACAAATTAAGAGCCAATTTGTGTATTCTCAATGCTGGTAATTTGGACATGGAAGAAAGGGCTTTGTCTCCCTTCGAAGTGGGACAAATTTGCGCCAATAAGTCAGAGAAAATAAGAAATATCAGGCCTTTTTTCGAGGAGATTAAAGCAATTTCGCGTTCGATCAATTATCGTAGTAATGAATTGACCGAATTTGATAAACAACTGGCCCAGATATCTACTGACGTCACGGAAGTAGCGCAACGGGCTGAGCAAAGAAAGAAAGAAGCAGATCAAAGAGCTGTCGCATTAGGGAACCAATTCAAACAACTTGTTGATTCTCACCGTCAATTGCTTGAGGATAAGGCTCTTGTGGTGTCTCCGCAGTCTCAGCCAGATAGGGCGATTTTTGAGAGTAAACTGGTTGAGCTTTATACCGAGGTTTATCAAGCAGCTCAGGTCGAGAATAACCCGCAGGGAAAAGCTGCGAAATTGCTTTCTGACATTTCAGTATTTTTTGATCAGGCACCCTTGGATTTCTGGCAGAGGATCGAAGATTCATCTTCTCAGAAATTATCTGAGTTGAATGCAGAAAAAGAAAAATTGATCAAGCAGTTTTATCAAGGCGATTTTCTGCCTTTGGCAGCTTGGCTGGAACGGAAGAAGGCTTTCCTGTCGGAGAATTCTGATTACCAGAAGTTGACGATGCAGGTGAATCAAACTCAACTGTTTGATCAGTGGAGAACTGCTAATGAGTCGCGTATTCAGTTTGAAGGATATCAACCGGATATTGTCGAGAGTATTCTTGACGCCATGAAATTTAATGTTCCTGCTTATTACTTGAAAAAGGGGCGTGTGGTGGGTTCGTATCTGGAACGGTGCCAGAGAGACCAGCTTAATGCAATCCAAAATTCGTTGGATAAAGAGATCGGGCTTGATCAGCTTCAGCTGGTCAAACAATTTGTCCATGTTCGAAAAGCGTTTGTGAAGTTTGAAACCATTCAAAATAAACCTGATTAGGGGAGTGAGTTATGTGTCGATCGAAGCAGGAAAACCAAAAAGATCCTTATGCTGAGATGGCCAGTTTACTGGTAAATCGGGATATTCCTGGTTTTGTTAAGCAAGTAGATCAGATTCCTGACAACGCAGTACCATCGTCAGACTTAAACAATGACCAATGGAATAAATACAAACAAAGAGCAATCTATAAGAAAACAATTAGATTTATTCTTCTGGGCGTTTTTCTGGCACTCATTCTGGGTACGGTGTTTGTTTATTTGAATTATGAGCCAATTAAAATTTTAGTGTATGGAACCGCTACCCCAGTGCCAACGCAGACATTGACCCCGACAATTACTCCCACTGCGACACAAATTCCGACTGCGACGCCAATTCCTCCGACACCAACGTTAATTCCAGATTCACAGTACTTACAGCCTGATGTGTCAGCCCTTCAACCGGCATCTCCACTCATTGGTCAGGCTTATTGGCTTTTGAAGGCCAAGGATGCACAAGGAACTCCTGATTTTACGGATTCTCAAGTCTGGAAGGGGATGGGTTCGGCTTTTTATACAGGCACTCCAAATACAACCATCAGTTATTCCATGGATTACGGAATGAACGGAAGCGGAATATATGCACTCTACATTGTTGATTCAAGTCAAATGAGTGCAGGGGATGATCAGTTTGTGGTTATGGCTGATGGAGAAGTTGTATCTCCTTTCAGAGGCACGGGAAGAGTACATTTCAACACGAGCAAGGAGAATGCTAAAGATTCCTGGAAGCTGATTGGCTTTTATCAAATTACCACCGGGCAGTTGATTTCTGTGTCTGTAACAACTAACAGCACTGCGAATCTTAATACTGAGCCTTACATGGTGTCTGATTTGCTGATCGTACGGCTCTCGGATGCAGATGCAAAGATAATTGCAGCTATGCCCTCTGGTAGACCCATGATCGCTTTTGGCGATGATCTGGAAGGTAAGACTGCTGTGAAAGGTGCAGATGGTCAATGGACTCCCAATAAAGAGGGATGGACAGCAGGCACTCAGACGGATGCCTGGCAGGCAAGTTTCCAGAGTAGACCCCTGGCCGCAGGCGATGCGGTACAGTTTACATCCCCGACGGTATATATCCCGGCCGCGGGAAATTATCAATTAGTGGCCTGGATTCCTGCCAACGCAACTGCAGAGGTTTCTGTCACAGTATATTTGAATGGTGTGAGCCTGGCTGGGGATACGCCCATTGCTATTGATGAATCAAACTCTCAAGGCCAATGGGTCTCTTTAGGGAAATGGAATTTGGCTGAGGCAGGAAAAGTTACAGTTTCTGTAGAGGCTTCTGGTGATATTAGCAACGGGAAAGTCATCGGGTTTGATGCGTTTGCGTTTTTACAGGCAGAAGAATAATTTTAAAGAGGGAAACGATTATGCCAGATAAACAGGAAATTATCGATTTATTGAATGAGCAGTTGAAGAATGCTGTTGCACTTGGGGATAAGCGAAAACGAGTGGATTTGCAGCACATCATTGAGGCCACAAATTACTGGTTTGATCATCCAGAGACAGACGCTCCTGATCTTTCGATGTGGGGAATTCAATTAACTGATACTCCTGTTGAGAAAGAGCCGAGGGGGAGTGTTCCTCCACCTTTTCCAGTAAGTGAGTCAACAACTGTTGACAATCCAATGCCTGTTGAATCAGTGATTCTTCCAACAAAAGAAGAACGAGAGAGCCGTGAAGTTCCTGGCGAACTTGAATCAGCAGTTCTCGAAGAAGAATTGCCGGTAGTAGAACTTCAAGCAGAGCAAAAAGAAGAGGGTACCCAAGAAAAGCTCTCAGATGAAGAGCCGATTCCAGCTTTAAAAGATTCGACAGAAGAATTCCATTCCTCACAGGAAAAGAGACAGTTAACCAAATATTTCGAGGGGATTCCTTCTGATCTGTCGCAGATGACGAATGCAGAGTTGTTTGAAAAGCTGAATTCACTCGAAGAGTTAGAATCCTCACGTGAAAAATTCTCCAACCGCAATCAAGAAGAATGGGATCATCTGGATGAAATTATCGGGAATCTCACCCTACTCAAGCAAAGCCGTTTAAAAAAGGCATACAAAGATATTGAGGCTACCATAGCTTCTGGAAATATGCCTTTAGCACTGCAAAAAGTACATGAGGCAAAAGATTTATCAGAAGATGATTCTAAACTAGATGAATATCTAAAGCTTTGCGTTACTCATGTTCAATCTGAGGATGAGATCAATGACTGGCGAAGAGAATTAAAACAATTTGGTATTACAAAAGACCAGCTTAAATTAAAGAAAATCATTGACCGGTTACGTATTCCTTATCGTGAGGGCCGGTTCCCGGATGATCTGAGTGAGCAATTTCAAAAAGCAGATGAACAGCTTGAGGTATTACGCCGAAATACTTCGATCCAAACCAGCCGCATGCGGCTGGGCTCTCTTTCTGAGAAGAAAAAAGCCTATGATTATTGGAAAGAGATAGTGGGCCAATCTTCTACTGTGTTTGATGGGGTAACCGATCAGAGCATTGCAAATCTGCTGCAAGAAGCCAAATTGCTTTGGGAAGATGAATCACGCATTGCCATGCGCGATGTTTTCAAAGCTGCCAATCAGTACATGCCTTCTGATCCTGAGGTGGCTCTCTCGCGATTGGAGGATCGTGTCGGTAAGCCTGAAGAAAACTCTGAAAAGAAAAGCTATTACGCTGATGCAGATTTGACAGAATTCAGCGAATTTTATAGTTCTATTCTGAAGAAGGCAAAATTACAGCGTGAAGCTCGTGGTTTGATCTCGGAATCAGACCTGACGGTTGACGCTTTTGAAAAACTGCAAAAGTGTGTTGCGGCTAAAAAGATTTTTCCTGATTTTGAACACATTGATCAAATGATTCAAGACCAGGTACCCGCTGCTGTGCAAGCGATGTCTCGGAGAACTCGGAACTTACTGGATGATGCCGATCGGCTGGCTGAGATCCGCCAATACCGTTCCGCAAGAAGCAACGACAGCACCGCGAGTGTCGAGCGGTGTTTGAATCAGGCGGAAGCCTTGCTGGAAAAGTGGCCAAGTGTTTTGACTCATCCGCGTGAATTGCAGGAAAAGGCAGATGAGATCAGTCTGGCACGAAAGAAATATCAGCTACAGGAACAACAGTATCTACGTCTGCAGTCTGAAATTGGTGAAATTAGAGATTTCGCAGATAAGGGAAGCACTCAACGGGCATTTATTGGTCTGGAGAGAATCAAGAGTAAAGAAGAATATCAGAGTTTCGTCGAGGATCTTAATAAACTGCAAGACTTTCTCGATAGTTTGCGCTCTACCGACGACCAGGTCGCAATTCTGAACGATGCAGTTCGCGAAGAGAACCCGGATTGGAAGAAGATCTATGATACGTCCAACGAACTGTTGAAAAAGCTGGACCGTGGATCTGGACTTTATAAAAAGACAGAAGAAATTTTAGCGCAAGCGGATGTGAATCTGGGTATACAGCGAGTTAAAAAGGCAGTTCGTGACAAAGATATCAATTCTGCATCGGATTATCTTTCTCGCCCTGAAATGAAAAGCTCAGAGGTTCTGCAAGCACTAAGCTCAGAAATAGTGATCATCAAAGAAGCAGAAGCGGCAACTCCGTCAATGACAGAGTTAATGACCCGAGCCCGGAAAATTCATGAGCAAGGAACGTTAGAGGATGTCTTACGCGCTTTGCAGCTTTATCGTTATGTTGCCGGATTAGAAAATTCTTCAGTGGGTGATGAGAATTTGCCGGCATACCACTTGTCACGGGTGACATTGGAGGCGAGTGAAAAAGCGCAAGAAATCGAAGCTCAGATTCAAAAGCACGTTGGTGAAATGCGCAAGGCGAAATTAAATGGAGCTTCACCCACTCAACTGGAAAAATTATCTGGATATGCGGATTTGATGCGCAGGGCAGATCTACTCAATGACCCAGAACAGTCTGCTCTCTGTAGTTGGGTGGAGGAAGAGTATCTGGGTGCGAAAGAACGGATTCTGCTCAGCGAGAATCGTTTCGAAGAAATCGAAAATTTGTGGCAAGAGGTGATTCCCCATAATCCGGTGATGGGGGAACGCCGTTTGATCAATGCCAAGATCATTTGTGCACTTAAGATCTCAAATGAAAAGAACAATATCGGCGATTATCAACAGGCCTTAACCGCTTTAGAGAAAATCCGTTCTGTAGCCAGGGGGGATCCACGTTTTGATATTGCTTACAGCAATACTCTTGCAAATTTAAACCGTTTTGATCTGGCCCGGGAAGCCTTGAACTCTAACCCAGAGGTGGCTGCTCAAGGGAAATCGATCGATACATGGTCTCAGGAATATCGTCAGCGCCGTGAGCACCTGATCATTCAGAAACGGATCTATGGATTCGCTGTGGAATTGACCCAACTTATTACTGGCCTGCGAGATTGCCAGAAAGAATATGATCCAGTTAACTCTTTGCGTCGGGTAGATTGCATTCAAAAAGCAAGTGAAATTTCAGATGCGCTGAGTAATCTGTATCGTCGGATGAGCAGTGATGCAGAAGTTTGTCAAGAAAATAATTTTATTCTCCAATGGAAAGATGTTCACGCAGAAGTACTCCATATTTTGAAGGGATTATTCGCGCAAGAAGAGCGTGTGGATCAGGCTTCTGCATTGAATCTGTTGGTTTTTCAGAAAGCGATATTGGTAAATTATCCTCTTGATAATGGGCAAGATGAAATCAATCAAGTTATTAAAAAATACATTCAGTCCCAACCCAATCTGGTAACAAAGGTGATTGATAACATCAAGACTCGTTCATCAAAAGGGAAGATCCAGCAATTGATTGTCCAGAGAGATCTGTGGCTTCGTACTTTAGTCGGTTTTCTCTCTTCTGAAATCAGTAAAAATGATAAGTCAATCGTGAATAGAACTCTGACTGAGTTGAAAGATGAACAGACCATCTATCGACGTGCACTGGTAATTATTAAGGGACTACAAGAGGAGGGTGATTGGAAAAATATGGCCTCTTCTTTTGAACCAGGGGCGCCGATACAGATCGATGAAAAATACGAGTCGATGAATTCTTTGAATCTAAGCGGAATACTCGAAATAGATCAACTTAATCAGAAATATGATTCGTGGAAGAAGATTTTGCAATTTCTGAGTGAAAAGATTCAGTATATTGGGCAGCAAGTAAACTCGACAGATGGAAATGTGATTAAAAAAGAAATTGAAGAACGCTCTTCTATTCGGTTGATTTCTTCCTTGAAAAGCCTGGATCAAATTCGTTCTCAGTTGGGCGATGTGGTAATTACTGCAGAAGAATATAATCGCCTATACGATTACTATTCTCCTAAAGTTTTTGTCTTTTTTGCTGCAACACAGAGAATGATTGTGGGTTGGAATGATGTGGCCAACGCCCTTGAAGACTTTGTTGATAACGTAATTCGTTGGCGAACATGGGGAGATGATTTCATGGCAAAAAGCCATGAAGCAGAAGGGTTGAAGCCTCTTCTAGATTTGCTGGGAGGGGATCTACCTTTCAATTGCACTCCTGACTTTGCCAAAATAGTTGAAACAAGTATCTTGTTATCCACTTCAACTCGGGAGAATCTCAACAACTGGGTATCGTTGGAACATTATTCAGATTGGGCAAAGCGTTACCCCACCTTAAAAAACGAAAACCGTGAGGTGGTTTCCTTGACTCCAGAAATGGTTTTAAAAGTTCCACTTTCTTACCGCAACCGAATTTTGGAAGATTACTTACGGCTGACGAATGCGGCTATCAATCAATACCAGAAGGGCCCAGATAATTCGGGAATTGAGTCATTCCCGCGTTTATCGAATTATGCGAACAGCATTTATGCTACCTGCAAAGCACGCAGTGTGGTACTTGAATCGATAGTTTTTGCAATTGAACAAAAAATGAAAGAAAATAGAGAGACAATTGCCATGTTGGGAGGATACCCCACTCGACAGGAATTGCTGCAATTGCAAAAAGCGGGTGTCCCGGCGAAAGACACCTTGCGGTCGAGGATGGAAGCGGCAGAAAAGATCGGTCCTTCTACTGCAGAAGAATATAATGCTTATTACTATATTTATGTTGAGTTGCACCAGAAAGCACAGGTGAATTCGCCCAAGAAAAATTCATCGGTAAAAAATTTCTTTGATGACCTCTTAACTCATTGATTGACTATTGGAAAGAACATAACATGAGTCCACAGAATTCAGTCTCCTTTGAAAATCTCGAGAAAGTTGCTTTGCTGTCGGATATTCATGCCAATTATCCTGCTCTTCAAGCAGTTTTGGAGGATATAACATTCAGAGGCATCAATGTGATTTGGCTGTTAGGGGATGCATTGGGCAGAGGGCCATATCCTGTTGAAGTGTTCCATTGGATGCAGGAAACTTTTTTTAAAGAAAAGAATCTGATTGTCATAGGGAATCATGACGAGTGGATTGATAAAGAGGGTGGAAGGCCGGTTGGAGGTGATGCCAACCCTATGTTTGTCGCTTCGGATATGCTGGAGTATCACGAGCTCAGTCAAATCCCCGACTTCTTTGATTGGATGGAGAAAATTCCTGTTGAATGTTGGGCCGCAGTAGATTCTTCCTATCAATTTTTCCTGCGGCACGAGTATTTTTTGAATTCTCCAAAGGAAGTTTGTTACCCGTGGACGCGAAATGTGATCGAGGAGAACATGAATTGGCTCGTACATCAAAAATCGCAGCAGGTAAACGTAATGTTGTTAGGCCATTCTCATATCCCGATGCTGTGTTTGCAGACTGGGGAAACTATCGAAAGCCGAAAAGTAATTCCCTTTAGAATTTATTTTCTGAATGAATCTAAGAACTGGATCATTAATCCTGGCTCCATTGGCTATCCGATTGATCGCGATACCCGAGCTTCATATGGCGTTCTTGATCTTAAATCGGGAACTTACCAGTTGATTAAAGTGACATATCCGTTAGACGAGGTAAATAACAAAATTGTAGAAAAAAAGTATCCCCAATCGATAATTCCTCAATTGTTGTCTGCTCCTTTGCCGAGCAGTGTCCCTTATGATTGGCTTGATCATTTCGATGCGGTTCGAGAAGTAAAGGAATCCCATGGATGATTTTGAGCCCCAGGAACCGCCCCAAAAATATTATTCCTCTGGCTGGGTGGGGGGATTCTTTCTGGCTTTGTTCAATTTGATGACGGCAATTCCAGGATTTTCTTTCATGCGTTGGGTGATGCTGGTTTTAAGTGTGCCAATCTTTTTTCTGATTGCTCGCACTGGAGCACAAAATCGTTATCAATCTCAAATTGAAGACTCCGATCCCTTCGCAAATGTAAGTGCGACAGGTCTGGGGTGTACAATGATAGCAATCGTTTTTTCTGTGGTTGGGATCATAATTTCAGAGTTGTTGCAAAAGACTCAAGATGGATCCAGTCTGGCAGTCTTATGCTGGTTGATTCCAGCCCAAATTATTTTGGGATTTACCTTTGGGGCGATCTCTACCCAAATGGTAATTAAGAGCCATCAAATGGACAATAATTTTTAGGAGGAAATGATGAGCAGCAATAAGGGAAGTAACTGGTTTAGCCAGCGGGCGTGGGAACCTTTTGCCCAGTTTGTCAATGACTATTGGTGGATTTTTGTTCTGGTCATTGCTCTGATCTTGGTAATCATCTTTACGCGAAATCTTTGGATGCCAGCCTTGGGATTGGGCTACTAAGTTAATCAGTCCTGAATTTGCCAGAAGAAATTTTCTTCTGGCTTTTTATTCTCTTCTGATCAACCCGGCTTGCCAGGCAAAAACGGCTGCCTGGGTGCGGTCGCTGAGATGAAGTTTGCTGAGGATATTGGTGAGGTGGGTTTTGACCGTTTTTTCGCTGATAAAGAGCGCTTCAGCGATTTCTTGGTTGTTCTTGCCGGTAGCGAGCAGCCGCAGAACCTCCAGCTCACGGTCGGTCAGCTCGGTGAAGAGATTGAGTTCTTCTTTTTGCCCGCCACGGATTTCTTGCACCATGCGGGTGGCAACCTGCGAATTGAGAACCGCCTCACCGCGCTGGGCTTTGCGAATTACTTCTGCCAGGTCGTCGGGGTCAATATCTTTGAGCACGTAAGAAAGCCCTCCGGCACGGATGGCCGGGAAAATGTGTTCATCCTCGTGATAAGAGGTAAGGATGATGATCTGCATTGTCGGGAAGCGCTTTTTGATGACCTGCGTGGTTTCGACTCCGTCCATCCCGGGCATGATCAGATCCATTAAAATCACGTCAGGATGGCATTGCTCGACCACGGTGAGAGCTTCTTCTCCGCTGGCGGCTTCGCCCACCACGTCAATATCCGGGACGGTTTCCAGATAGGCCTTGATCCCAATCCGAACGACGTTGTGGTCATCTACGATCATGACGCGAATGGGCCGATTCATTTTTCTCCTTTGACGAAGCGGGTGGGAGCGATCACCTCGATGGTTGTGCCAGCGTCAGGGGTACTGGAGATTTGCAGCCGTCCGCCGATTTCACGAGCGCGCAGGCTCATGCTGGTCAGGCCAAAGCCGCTGACAGTGTTCTGATTGCTGACGTCGAAGCCCACTCCGTTATCGCGGATGGTTAATTGAGTTTGGTCAGGGTTGCAATCCAGCTCGATATTGACTTCACTGGCACGGCTGTGCCGTAAAACGTTTGAAAGTGCTTCCTGCATGATGCGGAACAGAGTTTTTTCCACTTCAAAAGTCAGTGCATGGTTTTCTGTGATCGTGAAATTTACCGGGATACAGGCCTGCTGGCTCCAGTTTTGGGTATATTCTTTGATGGCTTCTGAAAGGCCCTTGCCTTCCAGCTCAGGAGGGTGCAATTCGCCAATGAGCAGCCCCAGTTCATTTTGAGTATTCTTGAGCAGCATCTCCGCTTCACGCAGAGCTCTTTCAGCAGCTTCGGGCTGTGTTTTGAGCAGGTTGCGGGCCGCTCTGATCTGCATGAGGGTGGCAAAATTTTCTTGTTTCACTGTATCATGCAGTTCCTGTGCCAGATGATTGCGTTCTTTCATCTGGGCCAGGGCTTTTTGGTCCTGCAGCAAATTATTGATCTTTTCGGCCATTTGGCGTAATTTCAGGCTGAGTGTACCAATTTCATCGGTGGAATGATCGATGGGGGGCATGACCATGAATTTGCCTTCTCCCCAGGCTTCTGCGGCTGTGGTGAGCTTGCCGAGGCGATTGGTCAGACTGCGCGAAAAGATAAAGCCATAGATGGCGCCCAGCGGAGCGATGGCTAACAGCATCAGCAAACCGGCGCCTAAAATCAGCAAAATGAGCTTCGTCCATTCCCAGGTATTCCGCTGCGGATTCGGTTCGACAGTGACGAGAATTACCCCGAGGACGGGCTCATTGTGGTTTTTCTGATAGATGGGTACTGCCATCCAATAATTTCCATTGGCATTCATTGTATAAAGATCTGCAATGGCTTTGCTTCCTGCCTGGGCATTTTTGAGTACTTCAGGATCGTAGTTATCGAAGGTGGGGGCATCTACTGCCGGCGATTGGGCCAGGATATTCCCCTCTCGGTCGAGGATGGTGATCACTGATCCTGGCACGATCTTGGCGGCCGGGCTATCGAAAGCATCCTGCGGTTCCAGGCTGGCATAACCTTTCCGGTAGATGGTATCAAGCCATACCTGCAGCCCCTGGCGATCAATTTCGGGCTGCAGGTACGAACGAGCATCTGGCACGAGGGTGGTGACAACGTCGGAAAGGTAGTCTTCTGTCCCATTGCCCCAGAGATTGGTAAAGATTCCTCCCAGGATCAACAAGATCAGCTCAAGTGACATCAAGACCAGCACAGTCACGACTGTGTAGGAGAAGGTCAATTTCCGGCGCAGGTTCTTGAAAAAGTAGCGAAAGATGGTTACCGCCTATTCTCGATCGTTGAATGTCAGGATCGGCGAGACCTTGGTCGGGTTCCAGCAGGAAGCGATCACGACCAGCACGGTCAGGCCCAAGGTGAGCAGAAGGATGACCAGAAATGATACTGGGGTCAGGATGAGCTGGCTGCCCATAGCTCCTCCCACCGTTCTCATCAGTACCAGGAATAACTCGATGGTTCCCATTCCCACCAGACTGACGATCAGGGCCATCAAACTATATTCTAACACCTGGGTGAGAAAGATTTGCCCACGAGAATAGCCAAGTGATTTGAACACGCCGATCTCATAACGGCGATCCAGCATGGTAAGGTTGATTGAGTTGGCGATGAGCAGCAGTGCGGCCAGGATGGCTAACCCGGCCATGGCGGTGATGAACAGGAACAGGTTGTTGTACTGGCGTGCGTAATGTGCCTGGAATTCTGACATGGAGATCACGGTTGCCGCGGGGAGCGCATTTTCAAGAGTAGTGGTGTCAGTTGAAAGCGTTTCGGGAGCCAGGCTCATGTAGAACTGGCTGCTGCTGGCCGTGCCGAGCTTTTGCGCGGTTTCATCTGAGATGAGAATCCGATCAGCAGTACCCGGCCAAGCAATATTTTGCTCTGTAGAGTAAGTTCCTGCTACGTAGAGATCAACCGCGCTGCCATCGAGCAACGTTACCTGCAGGGTATCTCCGTAATTTGCTCGGAAATACTGCGGCAGGTAGGCCGCGTTATCATAACTCATCCAGGCATCTCCATCGAGGGTTAATCCGTTGACGTCAGGTCGGCTGAAAAGGATGGGGCTGAGGGTTTGATCGGCCTGCCCATTGATAACGACCTGTTTTACCTGATACTGGTGGCTGGTGCGGAAGTCCGCGATTTGCAGGGCACTCAGCTTGGCCCGGACATTGCTTTCTTCTCCCGGTGCTGCATAGATGGCCAGGTTTTCTATAGAACTCGTTTGATTGATGGCTTTGATCACGTTCGAGCCACTTTGCGAAATGACAGCTCCAATCGCCAGCATTTCTACGCCCACAAAAAGAGCGACCATGGCGATGAGCAGCGAAGAGCTGCGTTTCATCAGATTGTTGCGGGCAATCCGTGCCAGTGGCCATCTCTTCAGTTTAAAAAGCTTCAGTACCAGTTTGACTAAACCGAGTAAGATAAGTCCCATGATCCACAAGAAGAAAATAGTTCCGGCCAGTACCAGTATCCCAGCCAGGAAGGATTTTAAGACCCAGACGGTTACGGCCAGAAAGAGAATGCCAACAAAGAGAGCTAATCCGACCATTTTGCCTCTGGGCAGGTCAGCGTTTTTGATCTCTTCGTGGCGGAGCAGAGCGAGAGGGGGAACCTGGCTGGAGGAGACGATTGCCATCAGGGTGAAAGCCAGGGTGGTCAGAATTCCAATGATGAATCCGCTCAAGGCTTCGATGGCAGAGGGATGGGTGATGACCAGCACCGTGGTGATGCGGCTGAAGAGCCCGGTGATTCCCAGCGAAAGCAATACTCCCAACCCTACCCCTACCAAACTGCCGGCGGTTCCGAGAAGGGCGGCTTCACTGAGGAACATTCTCTCGATTTGATGGGTGTTGTAGCCAATGCTTTTCCAGATGGCAACTTCTTTTTCGCGCCGTTTCAGCAACACATGCATGGTATTGGCGATGCCAATTCCACCAACCAACAATCCCAGCAGACCGATGTCATTGACGATCATGGCCAGCATTCCCTCGCTTGCCGCGGTAGCATTGGCCAGCGAGGTGGCCGTGAACACTCGCCAGCCGGCAGCTTCGAGTGCGGTCTTGGCAGTTTCGGGGTCTGAACTGTTCGCCAGAACGGTATTGGACGTGCGCACAGTTCCCATGAGTTCCTGAGCGGTTTGATGCGAGAAATAGACTTTACTGCCTTGATGATTGGGGGTATCTGAAGCAATCCCGCGGATAACCGCGTTAATAGAAATGCCATAGTCTAGATCAGAAAGCTGAAGGGTGTCCCCAACTGATAGCTTTTCACTGGATGCCAGATCTTTGGTGATGATCACATCGCCTGCATTGGCGAGTAATTGCGCCAGGGCGGTGTTTTTGGGTTCGGCGATAGTTAGATTCCCGGCCAGAGGATATTTGGCGGGGTCCACCCCCATGCCGTAGGAGGGCATGACCAGGGCGTTCGAATCCTGTCGGTGAAATGCCAGAGTGGTGGTGTAGTCCATCAGGGTGTAATCGCTGATCTGTCCGCTGGCAACCATCTCTTGCAGACCAGCTTCTTCCTCGGCAGAAATGAAATTTTCATTTTCCCGATCCAGGGTCAGATCAGCCCCGATTAGTTCGACTGGTTTCAGTACGAGCATTTGCTCAATGGATTGTGCCAGGGTGGTCATTGCCACCAGCGACATTACCCCAAAGACCACGCACAAGAAGGCGATCAGGTTTCGTTGCCCGCCGCGCCGCAGGTGGTTCAGGGCTGTTTTGAAGAAATAAGCAGAAGGTTTCATGCGCTTACCCTGGAATCTTCCTTCGTGGGATTCGCTTTCTGAGGTACTTCGACGATTCTGCCATCCATGACGTGCAGTTGCCGATCAGCGTAAGCTGCCACGGTGGGGTCATGCGTGACCATTACGATGGTCAGGTTCAATTTCATACGCAGGTATTGCAGAATTTGCAGCACCTGGCGGGTGGTCGCGCTATCCAGATTGCCGGTGGGTTCGTCTGCTAACAGTACGTGCGGGCTGGTTACCAGTGCTCGGGCAATAGCCACGCGCTGCTGCTCACCACCTGAAAGCTGATAGGGCATGTGATGCATGCGATCTTTGAGCCCAACCTGTTCGAGCATCTCAGTCGCCAGATGTTCAGCTTCACGCCAGTGGGGGTGGATGTACAGTGGAGCTTCGACGTTTTCGATAGCGGTCATGGTGGGGATCAGGTTGAAGGCCTGAAAAACGATGCCGATCATCTCGTTGCGCATGCAAGAAAGATGAGCTTCAGGCAGATTGTTGATCTCGTACCCATCCAGGATCACTGAGCCCGAGGTGGGCCGATCGATCCCGGCCAGAATGCCGAGCAGGGTGGATTTTCCAGAACCGGAAGGACCTGTCAGAGCGACCCATTCCCCTTTGATCACGGTAAAGCTGATTCCCTGCAGAACGTGTAAATTGCGGCCGCCCAACGGCAGGTCGCGCGAGATATTTTTTACTTCGATCATGTTTTTAGGTTGCATATTTTCCTCTCTCTTTTGATGATGGCTTTAGTTTATGACCGGGTGCTTTTCAACAGATCGGTCTGCAGTCTGAAATGACCTACGCCAGAAGTCTTAATTCTTGGAGCTGTAGAATTCTGAAAAAAGAAATGAACCTCTAGATGGATCAATCCTCATCAAAGAAGATGATGTTTATCATTTAATTGGGAATAAATCTGTAAATTTATTGGATGTGTACTATAATATTAGTAAATTTCTTGGAAAGGAAAAGATGAACAATGAAAACGGTTAGTGTTGATGCTGTACAGGTAGATGGTTTCAAGATCGAAACGAAGTCTCGCCAGCACATCGCGATTGTGGATCAACCGCCCGCGGGTGGTGGTGTCGATGCTGGGCCTACTCCTCTTGAGTACTTGTTTATTTCTCTCTCTGGCTGTATCATCACCATCGGGAACATCGTCGCCAAACAGCGCCGCTTGCCGGTGCGCAAGATCGAAGTCCATGTGGAAGGGGAACTGGATACCGATGTGTTGATGGGCAAGAATACTTCTGACCGCGCTGGTTTCACCGGCGTACGTGTTCAGGTAAAGGTAGATGCCGATATGAGTCAGGCTGAGAAAGAGGCCTTCATCAAAGAAGTGGATGCCCGCTGCCCGATCTCGGATAACGTGCACAATCTGACCCCAATCGAGTTCTCTGTCGAGTAAAGAATGACTGTTTCTGCTGTTGATCCGATAGAATCTGCGTCAGCGCCTTCCACCGAACAACTGGTCGGGAAGAAGTTGCGCGAGATTCGCGTGCAAAAGGGATACTCCCTGCGCAATCTATCGGATCGCAGCGGATTGAATATCAATACCTTAAGTCTGATCGAAAATGGCAGAACGTCGCCATCGGTCAGCACGTTGCAGCAGTTGGCGGTTGCGCTGGGAATTTCGATTTCAGCTTTTTTTGAGTCTGAGCCAGAAAAGAAACGCATCGTGTTTACCCGAGCCGATGACCGCCCGGAAGCTTCTTTTAATACTACCCGGATGCAGAATCTGGCCAAAGATCTTGCTTCGAATGCAGTACAGCCTTTTGTGGTTACCTTGCTGCCTGGTTTTGGCAGCGGAGACCGGATGATCGTCCACACGGGCCATGAGTTTGTGTTTTGCCTGACCGGTACGATCCATTATCGGATCAGCGGTGAGGATTACTTCTTGGCCCAGGGGGATAGTCTGGTCTTTGAGTCTCATCTTCCCCATTGTTGGGAAAATCAAAGTGATGCCCCGGCGCAAATCTTATTGATCTTGTTGCCGGCGGATCGTTCAGAAGAATTGGGTGGTCGCCATTTCTTGATGGAAATGGGACAGGAGGAAGAAATTATGAAAATCGCAGTTATCACCGATGATGAGAAAACAATCAGCCAGCATTTTGGCCGCGCTCCTTATTACATGGTAGTCACAGTTGAAGAGGGAAAGATTTCCGGGCACGAGCTGCGCCCCAAACTGGGCCATAATCATTTTCAGGGCATGCACGGAGAAGAAGGCCATGAACACGAGCATGGCCACGATGAAGAATCTCATCAAAAGCATGCCAGCATGGCAGAAGCCATCAGTGATTGCCAGATCGTGATCTGCGGCGGTATGGGCATGGGGGCCTACGAAAGCATGCGCCGCCTGAACATCAAACCTGTGGTCACGGATATGGCCAACATCGACGAAGCAGTTCAGGCATATCTGGATGGCAAGCTGGTTGACCATACTGAAAAGTTACATTAAACTAAATTTTCCCGCTGAAGGAGGCCTTGCTCTTGGAGTAGGGCCTTTTTTATTTTCTCTGCGGAAACAATTGGTCAGCTTTTGGGGTACCTTCGGAAAATATCTAGACTTGGATTCCCGGGCACCAGCCGGAATTGTGTTGTTTTTATATGACAGTAAATGAGAAAAACGTATATTATCTTGATATCATTCTTTTTAGAGAAAGACCAAAGAGATTCAAAATCTGAATAGACTGTGAGCAGAGGTGAAAATGGCAAAAAAAGTAAAAGATCTTCGTCCTCCCCGCGGGCTGGCTCGTATTGGTTTCCGTTTGCCGATTCAGTTGTACAGGATTGGCTTGGGCGGGTTATTGGGACATCGCTTTTTATTGTTGACCCACGTGGGGCGCAAATCAGGGAAAGAGCGCAAGAATGTCCTGGAAGTGGTTCGTTACGACCCTGAGAAAGAAGCATTCATCGTTGCGGTGGGCTTCGGGAAGTCTTCTGACTGGTATCAGAATATTATTGCCAATCCGCATGTTCAGGTGCAATGCGCGAACCGGCATTGGAAGATGATCGCTCATCAGCTTTCACCAGAACAGGGCGGGCAGGAATTGCTGCAGTATTCTCACAAATATCCATTGGCCTGGAAGGAATTAGCCAGTTTCATGGGCTATGAGGTGGCGGGCACGGATGAGGATGTCCGTTCTCTGGGGAACGAGATCACCCTGATCCAGTTTTTGCCGGAAGAAAAGCATTCTTGAGTTTATCGTGATCCCAAAAGCCGCTCGCATTTGCGAGCGGCTCGGTTATCTCTTTACAAAGGGCGATCAGTGTTTGCCACCGTACCCATTGGCAGATGGGGTAGTTTGTGGAGAAGCAGAGGAGGCACCGTTGTATTGCCCTTGCGTCGGGTTGGCGCTGCTTCCGCCAGAGTTTGTTCCGGCCTGTGGAGTGCAGGTGATGCCTGTTCCATCTCCAGGGCCGTAGCTGCTCCCAGGGGTGGGGGTTCCCTCTGTCCAGGGGTTGCCCTCTCCGCTTCCGGGGGCGGTCATGTTCCCGGGGCTGGTCGTTTCCAGGTTGGGGTTACTCAGTTGATCTTGCAAGCGGGTCTGGTCGCGCAGCTGGATCAGGTTCGCCTGCCCGGTTTCCAGCAGCTGCACCCGTGCCTGAAGCATGGACTGAACTTGTGCCATTTCCATAACTGCCTGCGCAGTGCCCTTATTTTGCAGTTGCGTCATGGCCTGTTCTTGAGTTTCGAGGCGTGCCTGCAGCATGGCCAGTGCCTGGATAGCCTGGTCTTCAGGCAGATTGACGGCATAGCGGGTGGCCTGTTCCA
>JAAZOQ010000196.1 GCA_012797695.1 Anaerolineaceae bacterium
AAAACAGGGATAGAGACTATGCAAAATGATATTTTTGATCGGGAGAGTGGGGTTCCGGTATACCGTCAACTGGCGGAGTATCTCAAAAAACAGATTTCTACCGGACAGTATAAGCCGGGCGATGTACTGCCCAGCGAAGCAGATTTGATACGGGAATACAACATCAGCCGCACCACAGTCCGGTTGGCATTTGGTCTGATCACCAATGCAGGCCTGGTGAGAAGAGAGCAGGGACGCGGCACGATCGTCGTTTCTCAGGTGCGTAGCTTACTTCCCAAACTGGTCAGCTTTACTGAAGAGGTCGCTCGTCTCGGAAGAACTCCGGGGGCAATCTTGCTTAGCAAAGGGGAAGAAGAATTGACCATCGACGCGGCCAACGAACTCTTGCTCAATGTAGGTCAAAAAGTGTTGAAGGTAGTTCGTTTGCGCATGGCAGATGATGAGCCCATCGGGGTGGCGACTTCATGGTTGAACAATTTGGAATTTCCTTCACTGCAGAATATTCTCGGCGATGAGCTTTCTCTGTACGAGGTTTTTGAAAAGCAGCTCAATCTGAAGATCGTGAACGCCGTTGAAACCATCCGCGCAGAAGTGGCGAACAAATATGAGGCCAAAGAGCTCCAGATCAAATTAGGGGCGCCTGTGTTGCTCATGGATCGCACTACCTATGTGCAAAATGAATTGGGGAAAGCTGTCCCGGTGGAATATGTGCAGGGAGTTTTCAACGGGGCCGTCTACAGCGCGCAGGTAGAGCTTTATCGGTAACGCACGGCGCGCATGAAATTTGTTATCTTACCCGTAAAGGGATAATCAGAAAGGATAAGCGTTATGAGGAAAGTTGATAAATTTGCAGAATTAGAAAGGATTTTTGGTACACGAAGACCGATTATTGGCATGGTTCATCTGTCTCCATTACCAGGCTCTCCCCGCTATGACGGCACTTCAATGAAAGAAATTTCTGATTTAGCCGTTGAAGAAGCACACATGTTGAAAGAAAGCGGAGTGAACGGCGCGATCATCGAGAATTTTGGTGATGTCATGTTTTACAAACGTGTTCCCGATGAAACGATTGCTGCCATGACTTATGTTTCCACCAATATCGCCCGTGAAGTTCCCGGCCTGACGCTGGGAATGTGTGTCTTGCAGTCCGATGCCATCGCTGGTATGGCCATTGCCAACACGGTCGGGGCCAAGTTCATTCGGGTTCCTTACTATACCGAGACCTATATTGTGGACGCTGGCATGATGGATAGCATTGCCGCTGAGACGCTGCGTTATCGCAAGTTTTTGAATGCGGATGTCAAAATTTTTGCAGATATTCACATTAAACACGGCTACCCTCTGTCACAGCGGCCAATTGCCCAATCAGCCTATGATTGTGAGCATCGTGGTTTGGCCGATGCAATTCTGGTCACCGGGATCGCCACTGGCGCGGAAACCAAGGTGGACGATGTGAAGGAAGTAAAAGGTGCTGTTTCCGCTACGCCGGTCTTCGTGGCGAGTGGGGTGGATGACAAGAACCTGGCTTCTTATCACGACTATGCCGATGGCGTCATCTTAGGGACGCACATCAAAAAGAATAATGACACCGAAGCTCCGATCGATCCTGCCAAGTTGAAAAACTTCATGGACGTCGCGAAGAAAGTCTGGATGAAATAGGAGAAGTAATTTATGAGCATGTACCCTGATGATAAAAGAATGCAAAATTTTGAGCAGATGTTTGGCGTAAAGAAGCCAATTATCGGCATGCTGCATCTGCCCCCTCTCCCTGGTTCTTCGGTATACGATGGCAAGGGATTGAACCCGGTAATTGAACGTGCTCTTGCTGACGCAGAATCTCTGGTTGCGGGCGGTGTCGATGGTCTGGAAGTAGAAAACTTTTCTGATCCGACCTACTACCCGATGGAAGTTGGCCCGGAGCTGGTCGCCGCCATGGCGGTGGTCAGCGATCACGTGATGCGCCATGTCTCTTTGCCAGTGGGCATCTGCATCCTTTCCGATCCGAAGGCCTCCTTGAGCGTGGCTCATGCGGTAGGCGCCCAGTTCGTTCGCGCCACCTTCTTTACAGAAGCCTCGGTAGACGTGTCTGGTTTAGTTTTGCCCAAGCCGCATGAGTTGTTGCGCTTCCGCAAATTCCTGGATCCGTCGATCAAAATCTTTGCTGACGTGCACATTAAACACTCTGCTCCATTGGTGAACCGCCCATTGGGTGATTCTGCCCTCGATGCAAAATACTTCCTGGCCGATGCAGTGATCATCAGCGGTACCCATACCGGTAAAGAGACCAAACTCGATGATATTCAGGAAGCCAAGAAAGCAGTCGAAGATTTCCCGGTGCTGGTCGGGAGCGGATTCAAAAAGGACAGCGCAGAGGCCATTTTCAAATACGCTGATGGCGCTATCGTGGGTACTTCCTTGAAACAGAACGGGATCAGTTCCAATCCAGTGGATCGTCAGCGCGTTGCTGATTTGATGACTGAAGTGAAGAATATTCGTAAACATGTAGCTTGACGCCAACATTCCTGCGGACTATTTGCAAGAAGGAGGTGAACGGTAAAATCTTGAAGGTTTGAGTGTTTGGTTCTGTTCCTTATATCTTTTTAGAAAGAGGAGAGAAGTACAAATGCTAAACAAGAAGTTGGTTTTGGTTGTATCCGTTTTTGCGATTTTGTCGTTTGTCTTGGCCGCCTGCGCCTCACAGCCGGCAGCCACTACCGCTGCTCCTACTGTAGCCGAAACGGCCGCTGCTACCACTGCTGCCGCTGCACCTACTGAAGCACCGACCACGGCGGGTACCTCTGGCAGTTCGATCACCGTTGCTGTAGTCGGCGGGGGTGAAGTTGGAGATATGGGCTTCATCGATTCAGCGAACGAGGGATTGAAACGCATTGCTTCTGATCTTGGCGCCAAAACCGTCATGATCCAGACCCGTGATGACACCTCAGTCTATCTGGATGATTTGATCTCCGCTGCTGATCAGGCTGACTTGATCTTTGTGATCCCTGGTTACTATTTCGATGAACAGCTCAAACAGGTCATTCCCCAGTATCCGAACAAGACCTTCGTGTACGTCGATGGAACGTCTTCTGTAGATGGCATGGCTTCTGTCGTTTTGAAACAAAATGAAGGCGCATTCCTGGCCGGTGCACTGGCAGCCTTGATGACCACGGATACCACTGACCTCAAGAATGTCGATTCCGCGAAGGTGATCGGCTTCATGGGCGGCGCGGATATGCCTGTGATCCATGACTACGAAGTAGGTTTCAATCAGGGTGCCAAATATGCAGTTTCTGACATTCAGGTGATCAACCAGTATGCGGGTACGCATACCGATCCGGTAAAAGGAAAAGAGACCGCATTGGCAATTTATGGCAAGGGTGCGGATATTATCTTCCAGGCCGCTGGCCCAACCGGCGTGGGTGTCTTCCAGGCTGCCAAAGATGCCAATAAATACGTCATCGGCGTCGATAGCAACCAAAAAGGCCTCGCTCCCGAAAATACCATTGCCAGTATGCGCAAGAATGTCGGCGATGCCATTTACCTGATGACCCAGATGTATCTTGAAGGCAAAGTCCAGGTTGGGCAGACCTACAGTTTTGGTTTGAAAGAAAATGGTGTGGGTATTGACTACGGCGAGATGGATCCAGATCTGGTACCGCAAGCCATTAAAGATCAGATCGAACAATATCGTCAGATGATCATT
>JAAZOQ010000023.1 GCA_012797695.1 Anaerolineaceae bacterium
CCATGGCGTAACAGGTGCACAGCGCCGCCGGGTTCAAGCCGTAGGGCGCGAAGCGCTCGGCAAAGGCGTGCTGGCTCTCATAGCGCATCGGTTCGGAACAGTTCGAGACCGCGCGCCAGCTGGAAAGGTCCACCCCAGCCAAATCACGCTCGCGAATCTTTTGCGCGCAGAAATTGTAGGCAAAATTGGGCAGCCAGCTCAAGGTACCGTGATAATGGGTGACCGCCTGCAGCAGTTTATAGGGCGCACGCACCCACTCGAACGGAGAAAGCAGTACCAGCGGCACGCGCAGTAAAACCGGCATGAGAAAACCAGCGATCAGGCCCATGTCGTGATACAGCGGCAGCCAGCTCACGATAACGTCCTCGGCATTGAGGTGCAGCGTGCCTGAGTAAGCCTCAAGCTGGTTGAGCACAGCCCGGTGTGACAGTGCTACGCCCTTCTGCAGGCCGGTAGTGCCGGAAGAGTGCTGCAGCAGGACAATGTCAGCACCCCGGCGCTGCAATCCGCCAAAGGCGTCGGGGTCAAAAGACGGCAGCGGCGTCACCTCTTCCGCAATGAGCACCTGGCGCACGGAAGAATGCACGCCGATGGCCGCCCGCACTTCGGGGGCAAAATCGCGGTAGGTGATGATGGCTTCGGGACGGGTAATGCCCACCAGCGCGGTGAGATCCGCGCGGTAGCGTTCGGGCAGCAGCTTTTCGGTGAGGAAGGGCATGATCGATGGGATCGAGCCGTGCAGAATCGTGCCCCAGTAAGCGTAGATCAGTTCCAGACTGTGCTGCTGAATGAGGACCACCACCTCGCCGGGGAGAATCCCCGCGCGGGTCAGGGCCGCATCCCAGGCCGCCGCGCCCTGCAGCAGATCACGGTAAGAGAGCGGGGTATCGGGCCGGCCGTTGAGAAGCACCGTAATGGCTGTCTTTTCCGGGCAATCGCGGTAAGAAGCGACCAGCAGTTCAGCAAAATTTTCCATGCTAGGCCTGGCGGGAAGCAATCAGAGCCGCCAGTTGGGCCAGCGTATCGAAAGTCTCTTTATTCAGCTCGGAATCATCCAGATGGACGCCGAAAGTATCTTCCACATACATGGCCAGGTCCACCAGGCTGAACGAATCCACGATGCCGCTCGACAGCAGCGGCTGATCGGGGCCCAGTTCACGGCCGGGCTGGTGCAGAATCTCAGCGGCAATGTGAGCGGAAAGTTGTTTAATCAATTCTTCAGACATGAATGGCTCCATTCAATGAACAGAATTTCAAACCCATTATAACTGCCAAAACGCAGAGAAGACAAAAAAAGAACCTTCTGTTTAACTACAGGAAAATTATTCTCTTGTTCTCAACGTTCTTCAATCGGGTTTGTACTTATTTTCTTCTTCCATTAAGCGGGGTTGGAATTCCGTTGAAGAAACTGTCGACGAATAAATGACTTCATTATTCCATTCTGAATCGACCTGATTTCCCCAAGAAGTCCAATTCGGTCTGGAATGTCTCGCAAACAATTCTAGAAATGGTCCCTGACTGCATTTCTCAACAACATCATAGACTTCTTCAGGCTTTCGAGAATGTTCTCGTTTTTGAGAGATGATGATATTAGGCATCGATCGGCCCGGATCCAGAGTTCGAAAATTACCTTTGACTCCGAAGAGAATTAATTCAGTCACGTTGCGAAAATAAAAGCCCACTCCCCGTCGATCAGGGCCACCATCTTTGCGAACTTTATACCAAACGATATTGGTTTTATACGTAAAACCCCAGCGCCTCATCACTTCAAGGCCAGTTTCAATCAATGCATTCGGTACCCAGAGATACAGATGGCTTTGGGGTAAGGCGATTTCATTGACTGGCATTGACATGATCTCTTCATTCGTCATCGTGGGATAACGAAATAATCGCTTGTGCTCAGGGGCCATCTTCCCGGTACTATTATTAAATAGCCAGGGAGGATCCGCCATTATGGTAGCAAAGCGCCCCAGAGTGATTAGATCATCGAAATTGGTTGACATCATTCCTCAACGTAGAGTTTTTTTGTGATTCCAAAAGCGAGAATCGGACAGCCTCCACCTGACCCACCTTCAATTCTAGGGATCAATCTTCCCATATGAGTGGTGGATTGGCCGTACGAACTTCCTTTATCCAAGTTATCAAAAATCTCCTGCAACTCATCACTGCGAGTGATGATTATTCCAGCGCTAATCGCACGTAAATCGAACAGTAAACGAAAATTGTTCAGATCACGATCATAAAATGGATCCTTATTATTCCACTCAGTTTCTACAGCCACATGGTTTTTGTAATAATCCACTTTATGGGTCGGCGAATCGTATTCGTTGGCATCAACGATGATCTTCGTTTCAAATGATTTTTCTACCCACCCCAGCGGTAAAAACCGATCATCAATTGCTTCCGCAATCGGGGATTTCCTTCCGCCCGGGGTAACGATATCATGTTTATAGAGCCGAAAATCACACAGGACGCTGACAATATCATTCCACTCATTCGGAAAATCCTGAAACAAGACGGCCGAAGCATGGCGCCATTCATGGATCTCATAATTAGCCTTAATGAATTGTGGAAGCTCATTAATTGTCATGATCCCTCTTTGTATTCACGCTAATTTATTGTAGCGCTTTTGCCGATCAAGTAACCTTATTTTGTCTCGGTCACTTTATTGATCGTGCGCGGTTTCTCGGTATCGTAGCCCTTGATGGCAGTCAGGTGATAGGCGAACAACTGCGCCGGGATGATACTCACCAGCGGGGTCAGCCATTCGGGTACCTCCGCGGGGATGCGGATGGGGGTCTGGGCCAGCGCCAGGGCTTCTTCGCTGTTGGAGATGACCACCAGCTCAGCGTTGAGGTCGTGCTTCAACTGGCTGAGGGTCTCGAGCATTGAAGAATAGACCTTGCCCTGCGGGATGACCGCCAGCACCGGGAAGCCGCCGTTGACCATCGCAATGGGGCCGTGCATGAAATCGGCCGAGGAATACGGTTCTGCTTCAACGTAGGTCAGTTCTTTGAGCTTGAGGGCCCACTCAAAAGCAGTGGAATAGTTATAGCCGCGGCCAAGCACGACGCACTGGTGCATATAGCGGTAGCGCTGAGCTACCACGGCAATGCTGCTGTCGAGGATGCACATCTCCTCGACCCAGCCGGCCACCTTTTCAAGCTCCTGCCAGGACTGCTCGTCGCCAGAGAGCGCTGCGGAAAGCATGGCCAGCGCCATCAACTCGGCAGAGTAGGTTTTGGTAGCAGCAGTGGCAAATTCAGGGCCGGTATGGATGTCAATGACGTCATCCGCCACCTGGGTAATCGGGGAACCGGGGACGTTGGTAATGGCCAGTGTCTGGCAGCCCTGATCGCGGCCTTCCTTGAGCACGCTGACGATGTCAGGGGATTGCCCGGACTGGGAAATGCCGATCACCAGCGCGTTCTGCATGAGGGGCGGCGTCTGGTAATAAGTAAACAGCGAGGGAGTCGCCAGTGCCAGGGGCAGGCGGTTGACCCCGCCCAGCAAATAGTTGGCGTAACGGCCAGCATTATCCGAGGTACCGCGGGCGGCCAGCATGACATAGGCCGGCTTGTGCTCACGAATCTTGGCAGCGATTTCAAGGATGTGCTGGCGTTCGTTTTCCAACATCCCGGCCAGACAACGGGGCTGTTCTAAAATCTCTGAATGCAGGCTCATTTCCACCTCTTTCGGGAATTTTCAATGAATTTTTGCGTCAAACTGCTCTATTTTAACGCATTTCAGTGCAAATGAGACGCTAATTTTGGCAAATCGGCTCATAAACGAGCACGGATTCGTCAGAGTAAATAGCAAAGTAACTGGAATCGCGGGACCATTTCACCTGGGTAAGCAAGACGTTCTCGGCGATCATCGAGGTCTGATGATTGATGGCCGAAGCCATCCAGACGTTGTCGTTGACGTCCTGGGCCAGCTGCCAGCGGCCATCCTGTGAAGCGGTCTCGTTGGTAACCGTCAGGGCAGTGTCTTCCCCTTTGCGCATTTCTTCGAGGGTGGTCAGTTCACCGGTCTGGGTGTCGAAGCTGTAGCGGCGCGAGCAATCCACGTCGCAGGAAGAGGTCACCCACAGCGTGTGCTCATCCTGCCAGGAATCCACGGCTTTGGTGCTGGACCATTGATCGGTCTTCTCGGAAGCGGAGTCAAAGACTTCCATGATGCCGCTGGTGTCCAGATCAAAGACATCCACGGTATAGGTCTTGGCCTGCTGGTCGAGAACGACGAAAGCCAGCATCTTGCCATCCGGGGACCAGGTCAGGTCGCCGGCCACAGCCAGGTTTTGCGATTCGTAAAGTTTCTTCCCGGCTTTGACGTCGTAGAGCACCAGATTGCCGATGAACCAGCCCCATTTGTCGTTCTGGGGGGTAACGTAGGCCAGGACGTCCTCAACGGGGGACCAGGCGATCATGTCGCCCTGATCGTTGTTCGACTGCGCGGCGGTGAAGGATTGGATCTGGCAAGATTTCGTGCGCACGGTGGTCAGGCTCTGGGCGGAAAACTCAGTCGGCAGCGGGTTAGCCGACTGGGCCGTGAGCAGCACATCCCCATCAGAAAGGGTGGTGTTGGCTACCCCGATCGAACAGGCCACCAACGCAATCATCATTCCCAGAAACAGCAATGCGCTGAAAAGTATCTTGGGTATCTTCATACAGCCTCAAAACTCCTGTCATGGGGAGCGGTGCCCCATTGCACACATTCTATCGCATCTTATCGGCGAAAATCCGCCTCTCGTTAGCATAACATAAAATCAACCGCGAAAAGTACCCGAACAAAAACCTTAACCGCTAAAAAATCCAGAATAAATGCGACAAAAGAACAAAATCTGTCCACAAATTGCACGAATTCTCCCGAAAAAAATTCTCTGCTAAAAGCCGGAATAGACGCGATAAAAATCGTAGGGGCACGGCATGCTGTGCCCAAAGAACGAAGAGCAAAAATCTGTCCACGAACTGCACGAATTCTCCCGCAAGAAAAAACTCTCCACTAAAAAACCAAAATAGATGCGATAAAAATTGTAGGGGCACGGCATGCCGTGCCCCTACAAAGATAATATGGCCTTCTGGTCCGACCTACGCCAGCCAAAGAGAGCAACGTGGAGGACGCGGCGTGCCCTTACTCGAGGTAACGCTGGCGCAGGGTTTGAATCTCGGCTTCGGTCAGGCCGAGGCCGGCGTGCACGTAAGCATCGAAGGAACCATAGTCCTGGTCGATGGTGGCAAAAGCGGTTTGCAGGTATTCCTCTTTGGCGCCGGAAAGCTCGCGCACCAGGCGCACGGCGCGCCGGCCGCGGATCAGGGTCAGGTACAGAGCTGTCTTCCAGAGGGAGCGCTGCCAGTAAATCTGGGTGAGCATGTAATCCTGCAAAATGGTGGTCATGGGCACCTGTAAAATACGCAGGAGCAGAGCCGCTGCAAAACCGGTGCGGTCTTTGCCAGCAGTGCAGTGCCACAGGATCGGTCGGCCCTGGGCAGCCAGCAGTTCGTGGAAAAAGACCTGGTACTGCGGGGTGAACTGGCGCACGAAGGCAGCATAAGCTTCATTCAATAACTCGTCAGGGTGGACGTCGTCGTAGCGGCGGGCGACGATGCGTTCGCGCGCCTCGACGGTCAAACGGCTGTTGGCATCCATGATGGGTAGCGCGAGAAAACGCATCCCAGGTATGTCTGGCAGGCGGTCGGGGGCCATTTGCTGCTCCATCTCGGAGCGCAGATCGATGATCTCGACCAGGGGCAGGCGCTGCAGCGCCCGCAGATCACGGCTACTGGCCGCTTTCAAAGAATCCGAACGGTAAAGCAGTCCCCATTTCACCTGCCGGCCGGCGCTATTGCGATAACCGCCCAGGTCGCGGAAATTGGCAAGCCAATCGAAGCGGACGCGGCGGTATGCTTCCCGACCCGCTGCGGGCAGATCGATCGGGAAAAGGATTTTGCGCAAAAAAATCATGATGTTCTTCCTCACAAGACAGACACAACCCCTCGACGGAATCTGGTTCCGCTTTCAGTATGCTGCCCAATATTGAAATTTTCTTCAAAAGCGGGTTAAGAGCTGGTGAATACCCTTAGCGCGCAAAAATTCCCTGCGCTACCGGAACCCACCAGGTAAAACCAAACAACAGGTTCATCAGGATCGTCCAGAACGGGGAAAGGCCCTTTTCCTGCCCCACCTGCAGGGCGCGGCGCATTTCGGTCAGATGCAGCAAAACGAGCAGCCCCAGCAGGATCCAGGCCGGTCTGGCCTGACCCAGCAGCGTGCTGCCCCAAATAATGAACGCATACAGCAGGAGCGCCCCCACCTGCAACGACCGCCAGAGTATTTTTTTACCCATCATCGACGCAAAGTCCTCAATGTACTTTCTCGGCTGCGCCCCCAGCCGGCAGTGCCACGGGAAGCTGCATGGTAATGGCTTCGACAGGACAGGTGTCGGCACAGAAGGAACAGGCGATGCAATTCTTTTCTTCCTGCAAAACAGGCAGCAAGTGAGCCGGGTGCCCCGGTTCATCATTCCAGGCCAATGCCTGGGTTGGACAGGTCTCGACGCAGGCCCCGCAAGAAACGCAGCGGCGCGGATCGACCGCCGGACGCGCCCAGGCAGACCGCTTGATCATCTGGCAAGGCTGCTGCGCCTCATCCAGAACGGCGCCGGCCGGACAGACCCGGCCGCATACCCCACAGGCCACGCAGACCGCCGGGTCAATGGTGTGGCGCTGCTGGCGCACGCCGCTGATGGCTGAAGTCGGGCATACCCGCGCGCAGGCGGTGCAGCCCGTGCAGGATTCGGTAATGAAATAAGCCATCGCGCTACGCCTCCACCCAATCGGTCAAATCCAGCTCCGCCAGAGACTGCGGCGTGGGAGCTCCGCCGTCGCGGTCCCAGCCGATCTCCTGCCAATACGCATGCATCATCGCTTCCAGATCAAAGGTCACCCCTTTATTGGGCCCTTCGGGCAGCGGAAAATCGTACAGACGCTTGTTGACTTTCAAATCCATGGGCGAAATGCCCTCGCGCACGTTGAAAGCCTGGCGCAGGGTCTGGATGCGGCGGCCAATGCGCATGTAATCATCGGGGGAATAATCCCAACCGGTAGCCGCATTGAGCCACTCGAAGATGGGAACACGGTCCACCCCGATCAGCATACCGAACATGCAGCCGCCCGCCCCGTTATAGACCTGCTGAAATTCACTGTTGGCCACCGCGGCGGTAATCCGTTCGCCCCGGGTATCTTTTTTGCTGGCCTTGCTGTAAAAGAAAGCCGGCTGGGGAGCCGCGGTCACGCGCTTCCACAGGTGGTACATCTCGTAATACTGCTGGGAGCCAGTCGTGTGGCGCCCCGGAGTGGGTTCCACGCTGGCGTGCAGGCCCATGCCCGGGTCGAGGCGCGGATCGTGGAAACCGATCTCCTGGCCGCCGGCCTGGACGGCCGCGGTCATGGACTGCGCATTGAGCTTGCAAGCAGCCGCCCGGGTACCATCGGCCAGCAGCGCGCCGATGCCCTCGCGTTTGACCATCTGCTCGAGCAGGGGCAGCAAAATGGCGTCGTTGCCCCAGGTCAGTTCCATGCCGCCGGTATCCGCCGGGGTGATCCAGCCCTTCTCGTAGCATTCCATTGCAAAAGCCACCGTATTGCCGGCCGAGATCGTATCCATGCCGGCACGGTTGAGGTATTCATTGGCCTGATAGACCGCCTCCATGTTGCGGCTCATGATGAGCGCCGTGAAAGCAGCAATGGTCTCATATTCCGGCTTATGGCTCTCAGGCAACTGCACCCCCAGGCTGACGATGCCGCCGCAGCCCAGCGGGCAGGAATAGCAATGATATTTGTGCTGCTCGTGGCTGAGCAGGCGTTCGCCATTGGTCACCTGGTTGATGGTGGGGTATTCTTTCCAGGAGCCGGCCCAGTTGCGGAAGGGTGTATCCCCCGTCTCGACCCCATAAGGGGTCAGGCCGGGTGTACCCCATTTGGCCAGGATGCCTTCCAGCAGCAGCCCGTCGAAGGTAAAGCCAAAGGGCAGTTTGCTGACCAGCTTGCCAATGAGCACAAAGGCTTTGGAATTGGGGAATTGAATGGGCAGAATGGCCTTGCGCCGGCAGCTCCAGCTCAGGCGGTGCATCTGCAGCGGGCGGGCCGCGCTGATCCGGCGGGAGCCGGCCAGCACCACCGCTTTGAGCTTCTTCGAGCCCATTACCGCGCCCAGGCCAGAACGCGCCGCCAGACGGCCGCGGTCGTTGACGATGCCTGAGATCAGGGAAAGGTTCTCGCCGGCCGGGCCAATGCAGGCCACCGCGGGTTTCTTTTTGCCGGCATGGAGGCGCTGCAGTTCGTCTTCGGTCTCGATGGCGTCCTTGCCCCACAGCGCAGCCGCATCCCGCAGCTCCGGCCCGTGCGGGCCGATGTAGAGGTAAACCGGGGAAGCGCTTTGCCCTTTGAAGAAAATGCCGTCGTAACCGCACTGCTTGATGGCCGGGGCCAGCGTACCGCCGCAGTTCGCATCCCCCCAGGTACCGGTGAGCGGAGACTTGGCCACCGCCATCCAGCGGCCGGTAAAGAAGCTGCCGGTTCCGGTGAGCAGTCCCGAAACGAAACCTAGCACGTTTTCGGGGCCCAGCGCATCGGCTCCCCGCGGGATCTCACGGTAGAGCAACGCCGAAGCCAGCCCCAGGCCGGAAAGGTATTTGCGATAAAAGGAATCGGGCAGTACTTCTTCGCGCCAGGTTCCCAGCGACAGATCAACCCATAGGACCTTGCCTGCGTAAGCGGTCAACGTTTTCCTCCAAGCGGATCGTTTACTTTACCTGCTCCAGGGGGATCCCCAGTACCTGGTAAAGGATTTCGGCAGTGTGGAACAGCGAATCCACGTTCTTTTCATCGAGGTTCTGGAGATTCTGGGTGATGCGGGTGTAACTATCCTCGGCAATGCGCTCCACGATCTTTTCGCCTTCCGGCAAGAGGGTGAGCTGAATGCTGCGCCGGTCGCGGGAATCCTTTTCTTTGGTCAGCAATTTCTGCTTAACCAGCCTCTCGACCAGACGACTGGCCGAAAACATCGGGATATCCAGCACTTTGGCAATATCAGTCAAGCATTGAGGGGATTTGCGCCGTAACGTTTGCAACAAATAAATTTCTTGATAATTAAGCCCAAACTGGGCGGCAATGTTGCG
>JAAZOQ010000197.1 GCA_012797695.1 Anaerolineaceae bacterium
ACGGCCTTTCCGTAAGTCAGAGAGTTTGCTCTGCAGCCCGCTGGTTAATACACTGACCAGCGTCGAAATAATGAATATGCCTCCCAGTGTCACGAAAAGGATTATGATCCGATAGGCCCAGGTTGATTCTGTACTCAACGGATCGGAGTTGAGGGTGCGCATTAACGCTTCCCAGATTGCTTCGATAAAGCTGATGGGTTGGTTTGTATCTCCGGCCGGAACCTGAAAACCGGCGATGATCAGCCCGGAAAGGAGGATGATAACCAGGGAAAAAACTCCCAGCCAGACAATTAGTACCCCCGGTCCCCTGGAAAACGTGTTGTCTACCGCATAGCAGATTCTTTCTTTCCACGAAGATTTTGGCTTCATTTTTATCCTCCCTTAAGCCAATCAGACACAAGTTGATTTGCCTCTATTTTAGCAATTCTGAAGAAAAAGACAAATTAAAACAAAAGCACCTCGAGTTTTCTTCGAGGTGCTTTAGAAAGTTTGGAACGATCTTACAGTCCGGCAGCGCGGCGCAGTTCGTCGGCTTTATTGGTCTCTTCCCAGGTGAATTTGACGTCGTCGCGACCAAAGTGACCATAGGCGGCCGTCTTCTGGTAGATGGGTTTGCGCAGATCGAGGTCGCGGATAATGGCACCCGGGCGCAGGTCG
Source organism: Anaerolineaceae bacterium (assembly GCA_012797695.1). Classification (GTDB taxonomy): domain Bacteria; phylum Chloroflexota; class Anaerolineae; order Anaerolineales; family Anaerolineaceae; genus UBA6107. The sequence goes on from JAAZOQ010000197.1 coordinate 658, forward strand.
AAGAGTTCGCCGATCAATTGAGCAATCTTCTCGTCAGCGATCTTGCCGGTGCCGAAGGTCTCGACGTTGATCGAGAGCGGATGTGCGACGCCGATGGCATAAGCCACCTGGATTTCGCAGCGGTCCGCCAGCCCGGCAGCCACCACGTTCTTGGCTACCCAGCGGCAGGCGTACGCGGCTGAGCGGTCCACTTTTGTGGGGTCTTTCCCGCTGAAAGCGCCGCCGCCGTGACGGCCCATGCCGCCATAGGTATCAACGATGATCTTGCGGCCAGTGACGCCGGCGTCACCCATTGGGCCGCCGATGACGAAACGCCCGGTGGGGTTGACGTAAATCTTTGGAGATTTATCGAGCAACTCGGCCGGAATGACCGGGTTGATGATGTGTTCCACGATGGATTCTTCGATTTCGCTGTGGTTGACATCCGGGGCATGCTGTGTGCTGATGAGCACGGTATCGACGCGTACGGGTTTGCCGTAGGCGTATTCGATGGTAACCTGGCTCTTGCCATCCGGGCGCAGCCAGGGCAACGTGCCCGCTTTGCGGACTTCGGCCAGCTGGCGGGTCAGCTTATGCGCCAGATAAATGGGCATCGGCATCAGGGTGGGGGTTTCGTTGCAGGCGAACCCGAACATCATCCCCTGATCGCCAGCGCCGATCTCGTTGAGCTCTTTCTCGGTGACTTCGCCATCTTTGACCTCGAGCGATTGATTGACGCCCATGGCGATATCCCCAGACTGGCTGGAGATGGCGGACATCACGGCACAGGTATTTCCATCGAAGCCTTTGTCACTGCTGTCGTAGCCGATGCCGGTAACCACCTTGCGCACCAGTTCGTCGAAATTAACGAAAGCGTTGGTGGTAATTTCACCCAGCACCATGACGAAGCCGGTTTTGGTCGCGGTTTCGCAGGCTACGTGAGAGCGGGGGTCTTGAGCCAGGCAGGCGTCAAGAACGGCGTCACTGACCTGATCGCAGAGTTTATCGGGGTGACCTTCCGTTACCGATTCAGAAGTGAATTTGTAACTTGGGCTATCCATGAAAGTGCTTTTTGACATAAATGAGTCTCCTTTAAAATGAATTTGCCCCTGACCGGAGATACTCGAGGGGCAAAAATGCAACTGCCCTCCTATCTTCCAGATCCTCTGTCGGAATTGGCACCTTGGAGTGTTATCTCCTGGTTGCCGAGGCTTCATCGGGCCGGTCCCTCCGCCTCTCTGGATAGAAGTGCCGTTTAGGGGCTATTTAATTAATGAGAGTTTATCATGGATAGAGAACAGTGTCAAATGACTCAGGTAAGAGTTTCTTAATCCAGAAGCATGACTTTTGGGGGAGACGGTATTCGTTTTGACGTTCAGGTGGCCTCTTTGTAGTGCGGTAGAAATGCGCTACTATAAAAGAAAGACCAGACGCTGAAGGAGGTGGCCCGTGCAGATCGAAAAAGGGTTGTTGGCGGTACTGCTGGCTTACCTTTTGGGTTCCGTTCCCACGGCGCTTCTCCATTCACGCTGGGCACATGGGCAAGACATACGCAGTCTGGGGGATGGCAACATGGGGGCGCGCAATTCCAAACGTCAGTTTGGCTGGCGAGCCGGTGTTCTGGTGGCCCTGGCGGATATTGTGAAAGGCGCTCTGGCGGTTCAACTGGCTGTGCTGTTGGGGCTGCCTGAAATCTGGCATTTCCTTTGCGGTTTTTTTGCGGTTCTGGGGCATGACTTCCCGATTTTTGCCCGCTTCAAAGGCGGGCAGGGCTTTGCCGCGACAACGGGGGTATTCCTCAGCCTGTTTCCCTTCTGGACGTTGGTGGGGTTCACCCTTTACACGGTTTTGTTTTTGACAACACATCACTTTGATCTGGCTGCCTCCATTGGCATGGGCACGCTGGCAGCAGCCGAAATGCTGAGCGGAGCTTCGCTGGCGGTGATGATCTTTATCATCGGCATCTTGCTGCTGATCCCGGCCAAGAAATGGCTGGACCGCAAACGTGGGCCAGAGATTGCTGCCGGGCGTACCGGCGTGAACTAATTGTCGCGTTTGATGGTGAATGAATCAAAATCGTGAGCCACGACGGCATTGGGGTAAACTTGCTGTGCCTCGGCCAGCACGTCCTTGTCGCGATAGCGCCGTGAAAGGTGCGTGAGGATGAGATTTTTCGCACCGATTTGATTGGCAAAGGTAGCAGCCTGTTTGGCGGTGAGGTGAGCGAACTGTCGGGCCATATCGGCCTCTTCTTCAAGGTATGTTGATTCAATGACCATCCCATCAACGCCCCGGAGCAGTTCCACGAGACTGTCGGTTTCGCCGACATCCCCGAAAGCAGCCAAACGGGTACCGCGCCGGCTTTCTCCAAGCACCATCTCGGGTTGGATCACCTGACCATTGGGCAGGGTAATACTGTGCCCATTGACCAGTTCGTGGCGCAGGGGACCGTTGGGTACCCCCAGGGCTTCGGCTTTTTCGGCCAAAAAGGGACGGCGACTCTTTTCTTCGAAGAGGTATCCCAGACAATCCGGGCTGCGGTGCAGTACCGGGAAGGCGGAAATGGTGAAGTCGGGGCCATCGAAAAAGACGCCGCTGGTGACGGGAATAAAATTGACAGGCATGGGGGCACGTCCGCCGCGCAATACCACCGAATACAGCAAGTCGTGAATGCGCTCCAGAGCGGCAGCCCCACCGTAGATTTCGAGCTGATCGATCGTTTCCCAGCGCATGAAGGTCGAAAGCAGACCGGCCAGCCCCAAGATGTGATCCAGGTGGCCGTGGGTGATCAGAATGCGGTTCAAACGTTTGAAGCCAATGCCTGACTGCAGGATCTGGCGCTGGGTGCCTTCTCCGCAATCCACCAGAAAACGGTACTCGTCATGTTGAACCAGGTAGGCTGGCAAATTGCGTTTAGGGGAGGGGGCTGAAGCGGAAGTGCCTAAAAAGGTGATCTCAAACAAGGCGAATATCCTTTCTTTCAGCAAGTATTTTACCCTATCTTTCTCTCAACGGAAAAAGTCACTTTGGTATGAATATTGCAATTTAACGAGAAGAAAGTTTGCAGTTTGTGGCTGGCTGGCAGTAAAATGAAAGGAAATCAAGCGGAGGTTGATTATGGAAAC